>JAAHIA010000542.1 GCA_010671975.1 Leptolyngbya sp. SIO4C1
CCGTTACGGGTCCTAGTAACAGACCCAGGTCGTGGATAAACGCGAAAAATGCGATCGCAATTGCTGGTGAAAAACGAGATCGCAACGACAGTAGGAATTGTCCTAGGAGTGGAGGGGAGATATAGCAGTAGACTGAGCTTCGATGTTGATGAGGCGGTGCGGGTATGAGTGGATTTGAGATAGTTGGCGAGGAGACGGAGTGGTTTCATCTGTTTGCCAATCCCCGTGGAATGCACGGGCGGCTGATCGCGACAGCAGAATCGTTGGTGGTAGCCAAGCGTGTGATGATAGATTTCTACGGTATACCAGCCAATGCTTGGAGACCTGCTCATTCTAGCGAAGCGGGTAGTCAAGTCAATATCTGGGTGAGTTTCCACAAGAATGAAGCGGTGCGCAGCTTTGAAGAGCCAGATACGTCCTTTTCTATCGAGCGAGTTTTCGTGGTGCGAGCAGCGTCATTCGGCGCTGGGATCTCTGCTGCACTGTGACCGTTCGACCAACGGAGAAGTGGTTCGCCGGAGCCCTCTGAGAGTTGACTGAATTGCGATCCCCTTCTAATTGTTAATGCAGACAGAGTAGGCGTAATCAGGGTACGGTGACGCTCCTGACGAAAACGGTCCGATGCATCCTGTTGAGTCTAGACATCGTTAATGGTCTGGAGGCACTCGCCAAGAAGAGCTTATGCTGTTTGCGACAGGGTATGTTTAATGTGGTGTTGAAGAGCAGTGGCGGCGGCGTTTGAAATGGCTTCCCAATCATCTGGGGTGAGGATAGTACGGACGACTTGATTGAGGATGGCTTGGGTGGTGGTTGACAGTGGGATGTCAATATTATCTTTGGCCAGGTCTTCTGCGAGAACTATTCGCAGTTGGGTTTGTATCGCGGGTGTGGGGTTCTGTAAGCGTTGCGATAAGCGTTGTTTACCTAGGGCCTGAGCAGCTCCTAAGCCTGCGCCTAAATTGCACTCTATCAGTAGCTGACGTAGCTCGGTGAACACTAAAGTACGCAAGCGTTTGAATTGGTGGAAGCCTTCAGGATCTGCCATGAACTGACCGAGTTGCTCACCCCAGTCGCGCCCGGCGCCGATATCGCAGTTGGCTTCATCTTCAATCTGAGCTGCTTCTCGCACCCATTGGGGGTCGCGCAGTCGCGCTCTGATATCGAGGGCAGCTTGAGTTTGAAGCGGATCTTGAGAGGTCATGGTTGGGGTCTATTGAGGGGTGGATATTCAAAATAGGTCAGCTGTTCATCATCAGGGTCAATTAGATCATCAGGATCAATGTCGGAGCGCATCATATTTCTGCGTTCGTAGAAGCCCTCAGCGCCGGGAAGGGCCTGTAAACCGACGCGACCTTCATAGCCTAACTCTACGCTACGTAGCCTGGAAAATTCTAGCAGGACAGTGCCGACGGTTTTGAATCGGGGTGGGCTCTGAACCTGCTGACGATTCCAGGGGGCAACTGACAGGGCTTCGACATACACCAGGCGCTTGCCTGAATAAAACCAAGAGCGGTGGGATTGAGTTTCTAACATCATCAGCCCTTGGGTACTGCCTTCACATTCGATGGCGTAGCATTCATAGTTGACATTGTTAATGGTCAGTCGCCGCTTGAAGGCCCAATCCCAGTATTTATCTTCTTGAGAGAACTGGCGGAGCTGGTCTTGCCAAAGCGACTCGAAATCGGCAACATGGTTTTCGGCCAGACTGAGTAATGTGGCGTCTACGATTTGTTGATCGCGGCATCGAATTAGATTGACTGGCAGTTGAACCATAAGAGCGAAGTGGAAAACCCTTCTGAGTTTATGGGGCTTTGAGAAAAAGAGTAACTATTTTGGTTGGCCGATCAATCTTTTTGCTATTGCCGAAAGGTACCCGCAAATAGGTGTTCAGTGCTAGTGACTGGAGTGGTAGTTTGGGATGCTGTGCGGGTAGCGAGTGTCACGCTAACTGGCCTCATCCCTCAAGTCGTGAGTGGCGATATGCGATCGCAATTGTGAATTCCGGATATTATGAGCCGAAGTCATTTAGGGAGCCATAGCTGCGGTGAAACATGCGATCACAACGACCGGTGGGCATGAATAGTGGAACTCTGTTAGGTGGCCCTGGTGGAGTTGTGTTTTGGCGATAGAGGCGGTGGCGGGGTCCGCCAAGGCTTGAAGCCCCGTGGTTGGAGCTACCAATAACTGGATGGCTGTGTGGTGCTGCTGTAGGGAAATGCGATCGCGCCTGCTGTAGGGAAATGCGATTCTCTATAGGGGGTGCTGCAAGCGTAGCTGTCACGAAGTGCCATAAGCCTAAATCCATTGATATATATAGGTTTAAGGCATCGATTTTTTCATCTGCAGAAGCCGATAGTACCTCTAAAGCATAAGTTTGACTTATGTCATTCGTCATCGTTTTACGCTCACTAGAGACGTGATTCTAGAGGCGTAGGATGAAACGAAAGTGGGAAAACCATGAACTGGTTGAGCACTGGACAATCGATGAGGAAGATCAGCAACTTATTCGTCAGAAGCGCGGTATCAATCGCTTGAGCTTCGCGCTGCTGTCGAATACCGGGCTGAGTGACGCTGATACCAGGCTAAGTAACACCCTGAAGAATAGATAGAGCTAACAAGAGCATTAATATGAATAGCTTTCAGCAGTTTTAAGCGCAAGCTAGCAGGGTACATGGCGAAAAATTGCTCTTTAGTAACAGGATATTTGACATCTGTGTAGGTTTTCTAAATCCATGAAACTCTTCTAGGGCAAGCATTATAAGCTGTCAGACTAGAATTGGTTTTGAGAGAAACGTCATTTATACTGTTACCCTTTTGAGTCTTGGATATTTAGGGTCAAAAGCTCAAAGTATTTATAGTGAAAGGCTGAGTTATTGTCAAATGTGGTGTATCTAGCATCATCAGGCGACCTTCTGCAACGGGTCTAAATCAGTATCAGTCTCCTCAGCTCGAATACCATCTTT
>JAAHIA010000543.1 GCA_010671975.1 Leptolyngbya sp. SIO4C1
AGCAGAAGTGGAAGCAGCCGATTTCTCTGAACTGTTAGCAGCAGCCCAGGCGATACGGGATGAGCACTGGCGGGCATTTGCTAGGGCTGCCGCTAATGCCTCAGAAAATATAGCTGTATCTATTTTGGCTAGTGCGCTCAAAACAGGTGCCCGCTTATATTCATCCTGAATCGTTCGGGTTGCTGCCAAAAGTTCAGAAAAATCTGCTGCTTCAATCCTGACTAGCGCCTCCAAAGCAAATGCCCGCCAGTGCTCATCCCGTATCGCCTGGGCTGCTGCTAACAGTTCAGAGAAATCGGCTGCTTCCACTTCTGCTAGCTGACGCAAAATAGTGGCCCGACTGCCCTCATTCTGAATTGCCTGCATTGCCGCTAACGCCTCAGGAAATACGGCTACATCTACCTCGGCTAGTGCACTCAAAACAAATCCCCGCTTGAATTCATCCTGAATTGCCCACGCTGCCGCTAAAGCCTCAGGAAATACGATTGTATCTACTTTGGCTAGGTCACCCAGAGCAGATGCTCGAGAGAACTCATCTTGAATTGCCTGAGCTGCTGTTAACGCTTCAGAAAAGATAGTTGCATTCACTACAGCTAGCTGACCCAGAACAGATGCCCGACTGGACTCATCTTGAATCACTCGGGCTGCTATTAACGCTTCAGAAAAGATATCTGCATCTATCGTTGTTAGCCCACACAAAGCAACCGCTCGAGAGAACTCATCTTGAATTGCCCGAGCTGCCGCTAACGCTTCAGAAAAAATCGCTATATTTACTTTCGCTAGCAAGCTTAAAGCAAATGCCTGCCAGTACTCATCTTGAATCGTTCGAGCTGCTGCTAACAGCATAGAGAAATCAGCTGCATCTAATCTAGCTAGCTGACCTAGCATTAATGCCTGCCAGTGCTTATTCTGGACAGTCTGTGCTTTCCTTGCTGCAGCTTGAAACAGTGACTTTGGCAAACAAGGTGCAAATATCCCAATGGCCTCAAAAATTTTTTGATCACTCTGTATCTGCTCCACATAGGCCCATGCCTGCTCCACTGTCCAAAAGCCTCGCTTCACAAACTCCGCCATCAGGCCAATCGGCAAATTTCCTGTCAGGCTATTCAGCGTCGCAGTGATCAACGCATACCGACACTGAAACACAATCGAGCAACAATTATCTTGCTCATAGCTCTCTTCAGCGAGCCGCCAGCCGCGCGCCACGTCTTCTACAAAGATTGACGGCTGCCCAATTCGGTCGCACGCCTCAAACCAGGCGTTGCGCCCATGCTCATCTGACATCGCCATCAGCGCGTGAACTTCGTCTGCCCAGTCTGCCTGCTCCATGTGCCAGGTGAGATAGCGGTAGATGTAGCCATCATTGGGGAGAGCGTTCCAGGTTTGGGTGGGGGAGTGTTGGCGGTAGCGAGTTAGGAGATGTTGGTGAGCGAGAGGGAGATGGGGGAGATGGGGAGGATGGGGGAGGTTTAGCGTTCCCTGTCGAATTAGGCCGCGAGCAGTGTCGTGCATTAGATCGTGGATGCGATAAGTCTGTTCGCCCTCAAACGTGGTGACGCCGCTAGTTAAAAATGAGCGCTCGTATAGCGTCAGCAATGTCTCCTCAGCTTCCCAATCCTCTACATCCCATAGCGTCATCGCCATCCGCTGCTGAATCGTCACATCCTCTGGCAGCACGCCGAGCCAAACAAATCGCTCAAACTGTTCCAGGCTATCTTCCTTTAGCCGGTCAAGGCTCAAGGCAAAGCAGGCGCGCAGGCTATACTGTCGTCGCTCCTCATCTGACAGCTCCGACAGCCGCACGCCGGGCTGATCTAGCGTCTTCAGCCGCTTTGTTTCTTTCAAAAAGGCTTTCTTTAGCGTTTCCCACCTGCGCCCTCGCGCCACCTGCACTGCCATCAGCCTTATTGCTAGTGGCAGGTAACCGAGTAGCCGGGCAAACTCCAGCGCGGGCCACTCCATATCGTCGGTCCACTTCGCGCCCAGCTCTCGCCGCACCAGCTCTAGTGCTTCCGGTGGTGACATCAGGTCAAGGTCGTACCGCTCTGCGCCAGGAATCACCGCCTCCCGCGTCGTCACCAGCACTCGACAGTCCGCACTCCCCACCCGAAACCATTCCGCATGGGCCGCGTTCCACACATCATCCACCACCAGCAGCATTCGCCGCTCAGCCAGCAGGCTATCCAAATACTGCGACGCTGCCTCAACCGTGTTGGCTGAAAAGCTCTCCCGCGACTTATCTAGCTTGCGAATCCAGCCACCGAGCGAGGTCAGCAGGTCCGGGTTTTGACCCAGCGTCACCCACAAAATGCCGTCATCAAACCGCGCTTGCACCTCCGGATCGAGCACCAGCGCTGTCGCCAGCACCGATTTGCCCAAGCCCCCCAGGCCAGAGATGGCGCTAACCACCAGCGTGCGATCGTCCTCGGCTAGCAGCTTTTCCTTCACTGCCTGCATTGCCTCCGGTCGCTCAACGAAGTTATCTGGCAACCGTACGCGCGGCATAGGCGCACCAAGGTTTAGGCCCACGTTGACATCAGTAGCTCCTGGTTCGGTGAGCCTCGACTCAGGAGCCGCTACTTTTTTCGTAGCGCCTCATAAGCTTTTAGAAAGGTTGGAAACAAGTGCCGTACGACGCTTTCAGTATCGCCTTCTAGCTCAATGCTCACGATGCTAGGAATAATTGGCAGTGCGACCTTCAGCTTGGCTGATGCGGGCGTGTCCGGCTTTTGTAATTCCGCTAGGATCTGCTGCAGCAGAGTTTGAACCTTATCACGTTTTTCCAGCGGCGCTAGTATCTCAATCTCGTCTATCAGCTCTGCTGTCACGATTTGAGCATCTGGCTCGGGCAGATTCTGCCGCCTGACCTGCTGGCTTAGCCGCTGCGCATATTCTTGCTCATATCTCCGAATGTCGTCCCACGTATCCCGAATCTTTAGCTGAATTCGGGCCTTTTCTG
>JAAHIA010000544.1 GCA_010671975.1 Leptolyngbya sp. SIO4C1
TCTGTCTGAAGCCCCCCCAGAGGAAGGTATAACCGTATTTATCGATAGCGAAGACGACCCTGTTGTGGGCAGCCCTCTGGGTCAGTTTTTAGCTCTGGAAGCAGAAATTGAAGGGGGTAATTTTCCTATTGGCAATAGCGATAATTCTGGCTTTTTCTTCACGATTACAGAGCAAACTGCCACGATTACGTTTTCTATCTTTGATGAATTAACCGTTCCTGGGATTGATCCTACAGCGGTTCAAGAAGGGGTTGTCGCGCTCAATTTTGCACTCCAATCACAGGAGAGTTACACCATCGACAGTAGTGCTAGTGAAATCAACTTTAGGATTTTAGACAACCCAGAATCGCAGATTCAGGTAAGTTTGACAGGCTCTACAGAAAGTGATGAAGAAAGCCTTGTCTTAATTGAGGCTGAAGGTACAGTTAGCGTTCACACTTTCAGTCTCAGTGCGCCCCCACCAGCAGAGGGCTTAACCGTCAGCGTTAGTGCGTCTTCTTTAGATGATTTTGATTTAGATGCCATTGAGGTAACGGGCGGCACGATTGCTAACCTGCGCGACGATGGCTTTGACCTGACGGTTGCCGAACAAACGGCAACCATTAGCCTGCCCGTTCTTGAAGATGGCGCGAATGAAGGCAGCGAAACCGCCACTTTTACTCTAGAATCCAGCGAGAATTACGAAATTAACTCAGCAGCAACAGTCGCAACTTTTGGCTTAGCTGATACCGTGGATCAAGTCAGTGTTCCTGAAGAGGTCGAAAGCAACAGCACCTTACCCGAAGCCAATGCACTAGGGTTGAGTTCTGATAATCCTTCTGTCTCTATTAATGGGCTGATCAATGAAAATTTCCAAGATCTTCCTGAAGATGTCGATTTTTACTCTTTCAATCTCGAAGCGGGGCAAACTGTAAGCTTGGATATTGATACCGAAGAATCACTTGTTAACGGCATTATTGATGATAGAGTCGTAGTTTTTCCAGCCCTGTCAGACATTCTCCAGACGTTTGACACCGAACTGCGCTTATTCGACGCAGACGGCAACGAGCTTGCTGCTAACAACGATGGTGCTGCCCTCGATGAAGACTTCTCCCGTGCTCCCTTCATTGAGTACACAGCAGCAGAATCTGGCACTTACTACGTCGGCGTCAGTCAATTGGGCAATCGCAACTACGACCCCTTCGTCTTCAGAGACGGCAGCGGCTGGACCTTCCCAGAAGTTGGGGTCTTCAATGGTTTCTACGAACTCACCGCCACCCTCACCAAAGGCGACCCTCAACCTCCTACAGACGGTACCCTCATCGGTACCCCCAGCGACGACACCCTCACCGGCACTGCCAACAACGATACCGTTGCCGGCGACCTCGGTAACGACATCATCACCGGCGGCGATGACGACGATATCCTCCGTGGCGACCTCAACTCCCGCGACCCCCAAGACACCGTCATGGGCGGCAACGATATCATCTTTGGCGGCGACGGCAACGACCGCATCGGTGGCAAATCTGGTAACGACATCCTCAGCGGCGACGCAGGCGATGACTTTATCTACGGCGATGCAGGCGACGACATCATCATGGGCGTCACTGGCAACGATACCTTAGTGGGCGACAACTTCTCTGATGGCAGCGGCAGTGACCTATTCGTCTTCGGCAACGGTGATGGAACAGATACCATTCTTGACTTTGAGGTGGGTAGCGATCGCATCGGCCTCGTCGAAGGCGAATTGTTGTTTGCTGATCTGACGATTACTCAAGATGGTAACAACACCTTGCTCGGCATAGCTAGCACAGGCGAAACGCTAGCAATACTGAATAATGTTCAAGCCTCGGCATTGACTGAGAGCAGCTTTGCAACGATTGCCGACGTGTCGAATGCAGAGGAGGTGCTAGTGATTATCTAGATAATAAACAACAGGTAACAGACAAACTTGAACCTTGAACCATAAATTCAGCTATCTTGCAGAAAGCGCGTGATGGCTGGATTTTCTTATCTCTAAACGGCTTTGTTGCACCAATATTGAGAAAGCAGCGTTGTGCTCTACTAGCCCTACACCTCAGGGCGATTTGAGACCTAGCAGACATAGCTATCCGGCTTAGCGACCTGAGTCATACGGTTGAGCACAACACACTGCACCTTCAGCTCATTCGCCTGTCTGTCTAGCCTGCGAGCAGACACCCGCCCACCAAAAGCACGCTTGAACCTGAACATGGTCGTCTCGGCAAGCGAGCGCCTGTGATAGCCAATCTGACGCTTCCACTTGGCCCTGCCGACTAAGCGGATCTGCCTCAGGTTCTCGTCGCGCGGATGCACCGCCCCGCGCCGATTGCCATGAAACCATATCTTCGCCTTGCGCTGCGGCGGTATGCCAGCTATCGCCCCGCGCTCGTCGATGTAGTCGTAGCAATAGCTGCAGTCGTAGGCACCATCGCCATCGACCTGGCTTATCGGATGTTCTATCTCATCAAGCAGTTCACCGAGCACTTCGCTGTCGTGACACTCATTGCCAGTCACAACGGCCGATAGGATCTCTCCGCTCGACTCATCGACGGCCAGATGCAGCTTGCGCCAGGTCCGGCGCTTGCTTACCCCATGCTGCCGTGTCTTCCACTCGCCTTCGCCATAGACTTTGACGCCCGTGCTATCGACGACGACATGGTGCGCGCCACCGGCTGGCTTGACCGGCAAGCTCACCTGCAGGTGCTTCAGCCGTCTCGATATCGTCGTATGGTCGGGCACGCTCAAATCAAGCTGCATCAGCTCGAAGATAGACTCGACGAACCCGCACAACGCCCGCCCCGGCAGGCCGAAGAGGCTTTTGAGGCTCACCATCGTCACGATAGCCTGATTGCTGTAGGTTGGGCTTGCCCCCGGTTTGCCGGTCTTTTCTTCGAGTTGCCAGTTGGCGAGGGTGTCAGGCGATAGCCAGAAGCACAGAGGAAGCCTGAGCTTCTGGCA
>JAAHIA010000545.1 GCA_010671975.1 Leptolyngbya sp. SIO4C1
TCACAGTTCGCGATATAGGTCCGCGTTTAATCGTCGCACGGGCCTTGGCAGTCGCTACGGTTCCTGGTTGCTAGAGCGCGGCCTCACGCCTAAGTATGCACATCTAGGCACCCATGAAGAAGGCTGCGGCGGGCTTTGGGAGCAATATCCCTATCAGGGGCTTGACCCAGACGGCATCATGAAGCAAGTAAAGGCGCTAATAGGCTAGCGTTTGACCGAGCTTAGACGGATTGCTCAGTAAAACCAACACCGTAAATACTAGCAGGAGAGCAGTCAGTAGATTGCTCTCTTGTTTTTTAGGGATTACCCAGAGCAAGAAATACGAAATTTTGTGGCATAACCTCCGTATTCTCACGAATTTGACTACCGTAATCTCACGGTTATTTTCCAAAAACAGGATTGTTATAGTGCGGACAGTCGCTAAATGAGCCTGATAAGCCGAAATATGCTGCTTGAAATGGCAAGCTTACGGGCGCATAGAGAGAATTAGGGTGCATGTCAACTGAAGTTTGTTGCGATCGCAGCAGACTGGATGCCTAGTTCACTTTAAGGGTTTAAAGCTTTTTGATGTATGTGTTTAAAGATAGTCAAGCAGTTAACGATTGGCAGTGGTTTGATGCTGTCTCTGCTATTATTGGCCTCGGCGCTGCTGCCAGCGTCTGCAGAGTCATCTATACGGCCATCTGTGAAGTCATCTACTCAGCCACCTGCACAGTCAGATGGGCCACTGCGAGAGGGACTACCCGGTCGGCGAATCAGCGGTGGGTCGCGCAGTAGCGCTTGTCTAACAAGCGGACAGCCCGTGGTTGCCCTCAGTCCGACCAATCACTTGGGGGTAACGATGCGCGACAATCCGGCTGTCTACTTTGCGATGCCAGCCACTACCGCCCACACGGTTGAGTTTAGACTGCGAGATACTGCAGGGACCTCAGTTTATCAAACGGTGTTAGATACGGACGAGCAAGCGCTGGTTAAAGTGCAGCTGCCAGAGCAGTCTTTGGCTAGAGATCAGCGCTATCAGTGGCATTTTTCAGTGGTGTGTGATGCGCAAGATCGGTCTCAAAATATTGTTTTAACCGGCTGGCTGCGACGAGTTTCATCAGAGCTGTCGCTAGGGCAGTCTGAAGTCTCAGCCGCCGAGCTCGCTCTATCAGCGCAGCTGGAGCTAGCAGCAGCCTATCAAACGGCTGGCCTCTGGAGCGACGCAATCGCGGTAGTGAGTGACGTTTATCGGCAGTACCCTAACAATGAAGCCGCTCATCGTGCCTGGCTCCAGCTTTTGCGATCGCTGGCGCTAGAGTCAGTGCTAGAGCCGTCACTGGCGGCTAGCTATTAAGCGCAATTGATGTCGTCATTTTAATTTGGTTAATCTTGTTTGTTCTCTTAAAGGAGTCGTCGCTGTGTCACTGCGTCGCTACCATCAATCTTGCGGTCAAAATTCTGTCTGTTGTTGGCCACAGCGCTCGCTACTGCGCTGGCTGAGCAAAACGGTCTGTGCCAGCTTCACCATAGGGCTGTCTCTGACGTACGCTGCGCCCGCTTGGTCGCAGACGCTGAGTGAGAAAATCTTGGCGATGGAGCAGAGCTTAGAGCAAGAGTTTGAAACTTACTTTGGTGCCGACTTAGCCACGGTAACGCAGGCACCAGCAGAGATTTCGCAAACCTTGGCCGAAATCGCTCAAGCAACGGGTACTCAGCCTGCCGTGCTGTGGGCTATTCCGCGCGGCAGCCACCTTCACCTCGTACTCTTGACTGCGTCAGGCCAGCCCGTTGTGCGAGATCTCTACGATGTGAACGACGCGACGCTGCAGCAGACGGTGGATGAGTTTCATCTAGAGATGTATAGCTCGCCTGCGCAGGTGAAAATGTCGGCTGCACAGCAGCTCTATCGCTGGATGATTGAGCCGTTTGAGGCAGCCTATCTCGAACCGGAAGCGATAGACACTATTTTGTTTTGCCTCGGCGACGGCCTGCGCAGCCTGCCGCTGGCAGCGCTGCATGATGGCGAACAGTTTTTGTTAGAAAAATACAGCCTCACGCGAATTCCTGCCTTTAATCTGATTCAGACTGACTATCAGCCGCTGCAGGCAGAGCGCTTTGTGGCGATGGGGGCAGCAGAGTTTGAGCATCTCTCGCCGCTGCCGGCTGTGCCGCTGGAGCTGGCTAACACGCTGCGAGCGCTGCGCCTGTTCCGACCTCGCGAAGATCGCTGGATAGGGCAGTCTTTTTTGAATCAGCGCTTTACGGTGGCCAACCTTCAGGCGCAGCTAGAGACCTACGACCCGGCTGTGGTGCATCTGGCGACTCATGCGGTCTTTCAGGCAGGGCAGCCCGAGAGCTCTTACATCCAATTTTGGCAGACGCGACTTGGCCTAGAGCGCATTCAATCTTTAGACTGGTCTTCGCCCGCGTTAGAGCTGCTGGTGCTCAGCGCCTGTCGGACGGCGATTGGCGATCGCGAAGCTGAGCTAGGGTTTGCTGGCATCGCGCTGCGATCAGGCGCTAAGTCGGTGTTAGCCAGCATTTGGAACGTCAGCGACACAGGCACGCTTGCTTTAATGAGTGAGTTCTATCGTCAGCTGGGGACTACTACCACTAAGGCTGAGGCGCTGCGCCAGGCCCAGCTGCGGTTACTGCGCGGTGAAGTGCGAGTTGAGGGCGATCGGCTGAGGCTAACGCGAGGCACCGTGCCGCTGCCAGAGCCGCTGCTAGCTGAAGAAATCACAGACCTGTCTGCACCGTACTACTGGGCTGCCTTCACGCTGATCAGCAGCCCGTGGTAGCTTAGACAGGCTGATAGGGCTATAGTTTGACAAGCTGCTTCGACGGGGGGTGAACGAAAAAAAGCGCGGTGAGGTTAGAGAAGCTCAGTTGTACCAAAAGTCATGCCATCTTTGAGAACTACTCAGATAACAAGCGCGCAGCGTCATCACCGCCTCAGCGCCTGCTTTAGACCA
>JAAHIA010000546.1 GCA_010671975.1 Leptolyngbya sp. SIO4C1
GTAGAAGTTGTGCATATCTCCGGTGGTGAGCTTGAGAGCCCTGATGCCGGCGACCCGGCGCGATTAATCCGCCTGCGCTATCGCGAAGCGGCAGAGCTAGTGCGCGTGCGCGGCAAGATGGCGGTCTTGATGATCAATGACTTAGACGCTGGGGCTGGTCGCTTCGATGGGTTGACGCAATATACGGTCAATACTCAGCTGGTGAACAATACGCTGATGAACATTGCCGATAATCCTACTAACGTGCAGCTACCGGGCAGCTATGACGAGACGCCGCTGCCGCGCATTCCGATTGTTGTTACCGGTAACGATTTTGCCACCCTCTATGCGCCGCTGATCCGCGATGGGCGCATGGAAAAATTTTACTGGGAGCCTGACCACGACGACCGCCTCGGTATTGTTGGCGGCATTTTTGCCCCAGACGGGCTCACCCGCGCCGATATTGAAACGCTCGTCGATGAGTTTCCGACGCAGGCGATTGACTTTTATGGGGCGCTGCGGGCTCAGATCTATGATGAGCAAATTGTTGATTTTATTCACGCAGTAGGCGTTGAAAATGTCTCACGCAGCGTGGTGAATACGACTAAACCACCCCAGTTCAAACAGCCTAACTTTCGCATTGCGCATCTGATTGAGGTGGGGAATCAGCTGGTTAGAGAGCAGCGTCGCGTTCAGGAAATGAGCCTGGTCAGTGAGTATAATCAGGCTCTCACTCGCACTGCTCGACCAGGCCAGGCAGAAGCTCACATGGCACAAAAAGCTAACGGGCAGTTCTATCGCACCTATGCCAGCGATGCTAACAGTGCTAGTAATAGCAATGCAACTACGATGGCTGCCGCTCAGGCTTCCCCAGAAAGAAATGCCAGAGCGTCTGATGCTGAGCTGAGCTCGCTCAGACCGTCTTTAACGCCTGAAACTCAGCAGCAGGTGCATAATTTGCTGGCTCAGGGGTATCGAGTGGGCATGGAGCATGTCGACGAGCGCCGATTTCGCACCAATTCCTGGCAAAGCTGCACTATTCTTGACGCTCAAGACGATACGCAGGCGTTTGACGCCATGGAGCGCTGCCTGACTCAGTACAGTAACGAATATGTTCGCTTGATTGGTATCGACCCGAAGAATAAGCAGCGTGTGCTGGAGACGATTATTCAGCGTCCGTCTTAAGTTTGGGCAGTTGTCAGTCTCAAAGATCGCAGCGGTTAATGATGCTGCAGAGCCGTCGTCCAAGGCGGGCGGATCGACATAGATTTTAGATCGTCTGGTGTGATGTCTAGCGGCGAGACAACTGCTTTGGGCTGAGGTATCGCTTTGAAGTTGCTAATCAAACCTGACTGACCGCCTGCGGCTTGAAACATGATGGCTAGCGTAGAGCTGGGCATGTAGTGATATCGCTGCCCGGTAAATCGCCGCGTCATAAACAGCTGACGTCTAGGCGGACAGAGCTTGGCGGTGAGCTCTGTAAGCATCAGCGGTTGAATGCTTTCACCCACGTCTAGCACCGATCGCTGGCAGTAGCTACCGCTCAAAATATCGCGAAATACATGGAGCTGCTGCCGCCGCAGGTCGAACACCCAGTAGTCGGGAATACCGGCTTCGGCATATTCTGCAGCTTTGAGATAGCAGTCAAAGGCCAGGCTCCCTTCTGCTACTTCAATCACTAGGGCAATCTCAACCGGATTGGGAATGTGGTCTTGATATCGCGTCGCTGCTCCGCTAACCACTGCGATATCAGGCTTAAGTTCTGAATGAGATCCCAGGAGAACTGGCTCTTGCGATCGCACCACGCCCTGTCCCGATAGCCGCCGCTGTAGCACCAGTCGTAGCCGCTGCACGACGGCCTGATGGTCGGCGCTGTCTATTCCTGCTTGACGCACAATGCGGCCTGCTACAAGCTCTACTGACTCATTCACGCCGATGAGTCGTGCTTTAATCAGGCGGTGATAGTCTTCAACTGTCCAAAGGTAGGGGTCGCTAGGTTCACTCGATGCGGCAGAAGCATCCATTTTGATTTATACAGTGACGATATTTACCTAAAGCATACCTTTGCTCTTTAGAAGACCTCCTGAATACCAGCAGAAAATTTATCCAGTAGAGAGTTTCTTCATAGAGAGTCTACAGTGTGAAGAATCCATAGGATTTAGCGATGAACTGGTTAGCTACGAGCTGCCTCATTTAGCTTTCCTCATTCAGCAAATGCTCATGCTCTGCAATCCACCGCAGGATATCTTTTGCCAATCGCGCCTTGAGCTTAACGGCTCGCACTGCCGCTTCTAGATCGAGCTTTTCTGCTGTTTCTGGATGGTCTAGCTCAAACATGCCGGTTGCTGCTAGCTCAATGCGCATGAACTCATCTTCCAACTGTGTAAAGGTATCTAAAAAATAGAAAGCCGCCTCCCAGTTTGGCGGATTAATCATTAGCTGTTTATCGGTAGACCAGAGGGTATTCACAAGCGCTATTTGAAGATTATTGCCACCGTCCTTTTTGTTCCCAAGCCTGTATTTTGCGTCAACAGACCTGCTTTAAGTCGAGCGCTTTCACCCAGAGGGATGACCAACTTAATGAAGTATTCGTAACTACGTAAAAAGAACAGCAGCCTTTTCGTGAAGAAGTGATGTAGATACTCAAATTCTTTGATAGTTTAAAACAGACCGATCGGTTTGCTCCGGTTTCATTGATAGGCAATTAGAGCCAGACCTATGTCGTCGACCGTTTCTAAAGCGCAGGCAACGCGCAGTCACATTCTGAGGCAGGCCGCTATTGTCTTCAATCGACAGGGCTTTGCCGGTACCTCAATGAGCGATCTGATGCAGGCGACTGGCTTACAGAAAGGAGGGGTATATAACCATTTCAAATCTAAAGACGAACTAGCGCTAGCAACCTATGACGCTGTTTTAGCTGAGCTAAACAGCCGCTATCGGCAGGTGCTGCGCCGCGATCGCCA
>JAAHIA010000547.1 GCA_010671975.1 Leptolyngbya sp. SIO4C1
CATAATTATGTAGCCGCGTGGGAATATCGCGGCGATGAGCAGACACCGCAGCTGCACAAAGAGAACTTGACGTTTGAGAACGTAGCGCTAGCTCAGCGGAGCTATAGATAGGTTTAAGATTTAGCTTCCTGACCGTTCAACTTTGTAAGTATTCGATTTATACGTTTTACAATTAATACTTCGGATGCGTCAGTATATCGAATAAAAGTCATAGCTTTATTCCGCCTATTTCGGTAAAAACACTGCAATCAAGAAAGCTATTAAATACTGTCATTCGTCAAATTGATGCGTTTATCTATGCGTTTGAGCTAAAAACAAGATAAATGTTACTAGCGTAAAGAACTAATCAAGAAACGTTGAAGATAACAGGGTCACGGGAGACTTTAAACAGGCGGTTAGCTATATTACTAGTAATCAAGCTTTTGCTGTAAAAAAGCTGACGGATTCAGACGGTGTATCAATGACTCGCATGATTTTTGAAAAATAAACAGGGTGCGGTTTAGTCAGCTCTCAAGAACCAAGCTGAACGCGTTTTATTCTTCAAAACAAACAACAAGGAATTTTTACTATGTCTGACGTAATGGCAGGTACTGCAGGTAACGATAGAATCCGAGGCACCGCTGAAGATGATATTATCTTTGGTGCTGATGGAGACGATATTCTCTTTGGCGCCGCTGGAGACGATACCATTCGCGGCGGCATCGGAGACGATACCGTTCGCGGTGGTACGGGAGATGATCAGCTATTTGGTAATGTCGGCAACGATAAGTTGTTTGGCAACGTCGGTAATGATGAGCTGTTTGGCGGCTTAGGCGACGATGAGCTTACTGGCGGTCTAGGGAACGATAAGCTGGCTGGAGGCCCGGGACAAGATACTCTCAAAGGTGGCCCTGGCGAAGATACGTTTATCTTCAGCGCTGGTGACTTTGGAGGTGCTACAGACGTCATTGTTGACTTCGACTCAAATGACTTTCTAGCGATTGAAGGTTTCACCTTCGGCTCAGACACCATCTCCGACAACCAGGACGGCACTTTTACCTTTACGCTAGCAGACTCAGGCAAGTCTCTGACGATTGCTTTCTCAAACGGTTACAGCGACTTTACAGCTGAGAACTTTGTTTAAGAAACCGAGAAGCGTCCTGCCGTAGCCTCTGAGCGAACTGCCCAGCTAATGGTGAGCCACCGTTTGGATTAAGTCTAAACGGTGGCTTGTCATTGAGTTAGGGGCCTGCCTCAGCGTTTCTGCTGCTTGATGTTGCCTAGCAGCCGGGCAATATCAGCATTCACTGTTTCTAGATTGAATCGCCGCACAGCCTGAGCTTTAGCTTGGTCAGCAACGACGTTTGCCCAATCGGGCTGATTTTGGCAGGTGGTAATCACTTCAGCCAGGGCTTTGGCATCGCCAGGTGGCGTCAGCCAGCCGGTTCGGCCAGGATCAACCAGTTCGATAGCGCCGCCCGCAGCGGCAGCCACGACCGGAGTCCCACACAGCATTGCCTCAACAATGACGCGACCGAACGGCTCAGGTGCAGTGGAGGTATGAGCGACTAGATCACAGGCGCTCATCAGCTGAGGAATGTCAGAGCGGAAGCCAAGAAACTTGACCCGATTTTCGAGCTTGAGCGACTTGACCTGCTGACGCAGCTGCTGAACATAGTCTTGCTCACCAAAAAGGGCATCACCCACCAGTAGCGCAGTTACGTTTTCTGGGCAGTATTGCAGGGCTTCGATCAGCACGTGCTGACCTTTCCAAGGTGAGAGGCGGCTGAAGTGTCCAACAATGAAGGATGTGTCGTCTGACTGATTGGAGTCTAAAGAGAGAACTTCGCTACGCAGCTGTCGCTGTGCTGCGCTATCAATGCTGTTGGCATAGTCTTCTGAACGAAAGCCGTTATAAACCACGTGAACGCAGTCAGCGCGCCCCCCGGCTTGAATAAAGGCATCGCGGCTAGCCTGAGAGTTGGCAATGATTAGGACAGCTCGATTAGCTAGCGTGATGATGATGCGGCGATTAATGCGACTGAAGTGTTCTGGAGAAACAATATCATGCAAATGGTAAACCAGAGGACGACGGCTTAGAAGACTGGAAAGCGCGCCAACGACTAAGGCTTTTTGCGTATTGGCATAAATCAGGTCGTATTGCCGGCTACACTGAGCAATGGCTGCAGCTAGGGGAATTAGCTGGTTGAGGCTTTTTAGCCCTGCGAGTAAACTGCTGGCTTTTTGAACCTGAAGCGTTTGTTTGTTGAAAATCTTGACTGGTATCTCAAGCTGACGTAGGTATTGAGGAAAAGTGCCTTCATCAAAAACGCCGACGAGACTGGTTTGCTTAAAATGCTCGGCTATATCAGCTAGACAAAGCTCCGCTCCGCCTAGCTTGCCGCTCTGGTCAAGAAATAAGACTTTCATTGGCGAAGGACTCTCTTCTAGCTTTAACAGACTTTAAAAACCAAAGAATAATAATGGTGGGTAACGCGTACTTATCCCACGTCACTGCTTTTGTCATGATTAAGGTATTAAAAAGTAGAATCCAAAAAATTAAATCTATTTTAGAGAATCTCCAGCAGGTTAATAAAGCAAGGCCAAACATGACTGAGATGTACAAGTAGTCTGATGAAAGCTTATCCGTTATGTTTGAAAAAGCGCTCAGGAAAAGAATCTCTGGTGGAAATGCCAGAAAAAGAATAAGCAATATGAAGGCTATGAGAATAAGTTTGATACGCTGAAACTCTTGAGGAATCACCTGTCGCCTGAACAGAATGAGCTCAGGAATGACATAGCCCCAGCCAATGGTTGATAGAAAGAATAGGCCATTGCCAACCGATAAAGCCCAAAGCGTTTGCTGAATTGCTGGAACATCGCGAGCATCGCGAGCAATAGAGGGCGTTAATCCACCAGAGATTCTTTTCCTGAGCGCTTTTTCAAAC
>JAAHIA010000548.1 GCA_010671975.1 Leptolyngbya sp. SIO4C1
TAGAGCCGTCAGACCAGGCTGAGAATGACTAGCCGGGTCGCTCGCTCTGCGGGACTCGTGACCTGCTGTGTTAGGGGAATCTCTGTGAAGCCAGAAGACTCACCAACGACTCTGGATTTGCTTGTGCCCTGGGAGATTCCCCTGGCGCACTATTTGCGTGACCCCGAAAGACAACAGATTCGAGCCAGCCTGCAACAGCTGCTGCAGGCGCTGCAGACCCCCGATTTTGACCAGGCCCGTCTTCAAATCGAACAGATCTTAGCCAGTTTAGCGGTCCCAGAGACTCAGTCTGCTCAGGTCAAATCGACCAAAACTGGGCTGACCAGCGACGATATCAATGACTACGACCAGTACTTTGGCGTTAATCATGTTCAGACTGAAGCGATCGCTCTCTGTCTGGTCAGGGGGCTCCTAACCAACTGCCATCGGTTCATGACGCTTTGTGCTCAGCAGCCTCAGCTCGACCCGCAACAGATTGCCTTACAGAAACAGGGCTTCATCAGCTACGTCCACCTGCTCGCCAGAGCATTCTATCTAGAAGACTTATCATGACTCCGCCCTCTCCCCACGCGATTTGGCAAGGCTTTCACTGGTCGTTTTTTATCAACGTTCAGGGGCTCATCCTCAGCCTTAGCCGGTTTGAGGCTCAGCTCGCGCTCGGCAATCTAGACGAGGCCCAGGTCGAGCTAGCCGCAGCCACCGACCTGATGCTGGCCTCCGGCGCGTCGATGCAGCTCGCGGGCAGCTTTAGCCGCGATGCCTACGAAGCGCAGGTGCGTCAGTCGATGACGCCGCCTCAGGTTCGCGCCACCAACTTCAGCGGTCTAATGTCTTGGGAGCATGCTGCCCTGATGCAGATTTGGAAGCGCCTGCGCCCGGTCTTTGCCGCTCTACCCGACGACCTCAAGCCGCAGCATCAAAAATTTGTGCAGGCCTATTTTGCCTTGGCCCAGGCCCATCGCGCTGTCTGCGAAAAGTTTGGCGGTTCCGACGGTGGCAGCCTTCGGTTTGACCAAAGCTGTGCGATCGCTACCCTTGATAAATTCAGCCACAGTCGCTGGTGTCTAATTGATCCAGCACGCCAGGTTAACCGCCTGTAAGGGTATGGTCACCTAAGCCTGGGAGTCGCCCCCCAGACTCGGCTGCAAAACCGGACATGAATCTTTAGATTCATCCGGCTCCTCTCTAACGGGGCTCATTGGGGTATGGCAACGATTCTGGGAAAATGTTACTATCGAGGCTCAAATTCCTTGCTGTGTATACGTTACAGATGTAGTGCGCATATAGTACATATTTACTACTTTATATAAAAAGGATCAAGCTTGGTATAAAACCTTACATATTTATATGTAAGGAGGATAGCGATGCCGAGCATAAGTGACACAGCGTATCCGCGGCTAAAAAGCAATCCAACGGCCAAAGAACCAACCAGACTGTACACCCCCACTTCAGAAGAAATAGAATTAGCGTCACGAGTGACGACGACACCCGTGACGCGGCTAAATTTCCTAGTCATGCTGAAGACGTGCCAACGCTTGGGGTATGGCGTGAGCCTATGCGATGTACCGGCCCGGATTATCCGGCACATCGTAACGAGTGCGCAATTGAGCACAACGCAAGCGAATTTACGTCAGTATGATGGGTCTGCGACTCGGCGCCGCCACCAGAGCATTATTCGTGAGTACCTCCAAATCAAAGCCTTCGCCCAGGGGGGTCAGGCAGCGATGTTGAGTGCGCTAGAGCAGGCGGTGGAAACGAAACATGACTTGGTAGACCTGATCAACATAGGGATCGAAGAGCTTGTCCGCCAACGGTATGAACTGCCTGGATTCACAACCCTGGAGGGCACAGCGCGCCGTGTGCGGAAGCAAAAGACGGAACACCACTACCATCAGGTGTATGAAGCCCTCACGCCCGAGGAGCGTCGCCAGCTGGATAGCTTGCTGAGCGTCCCAAGTCAACGGGTTACTGGGAACGGTTAAAACAAGAACCTGGGAAACCGCTGTTGAGCCGCCTAAAAGACTGGACCGAAAGGCTAAGGTGGTTGACAACGCTCCAGCTAAGCCAGACGGTGTTATCAAACATCCCACCTGTGAAGATAGAACACTTTGCAGCAGAAGCCGAAAGCCTGGATAGTAGCCGGATGAAAGCGCTGCGGGCGACCAAGCGATATACCTTAATAGCGTCCCTGCTAAGCCTGCAATATGGGCAGACACTGGATGACATCACCGAGATGTTCATCAAACGAATGCGAGCCCTTCACCATCATGCCAAAGCTGCATTGGCTCAACACCGACTAGAAACCCAATAGCGCACAGATGAACTGATCAGTACCTTTCGCGATGTGCTGCTGGGGTACCAGGTGGAGGGTGATATCCCCAGCCGATTTGCAGCGATTTCGAGCGTTATCGGTGAACACTGTGAAAGCTTACTGAAACACTGTGAAAGCTTACTGGAACAATGCGAAGCGCACCTGAGCCATCAAGGCGATAACTACCTGCCGTTTTTGCCCCAGTTTTATCGAAGCCATCGAGCAGTCTTCTTTCAACTGCTGGATGTCTTACCCCTCAAGCCGAGTACCGATGACACTCGGCTGCCAGCAGCGATCTCATTTATCCAACAATACCGAGAGAAACGACGCACCTGGTTACCGATTACTGAGAAGAGGACAGATGAGACAGAGACCCAAAACCAAATCCTGCTGCTGGATATAACAATAGTCCGGACAAAAAAGCGATAGAAATAGACAGAAAAGCTATCCAGGATCTAAGGTTTTGTTATCCAAACAACCTCTCTGAATAGCTATCCAAGTCGAAGGTTGGATAGACCTTGAAGTATAGAAGGATGAAGAATAGCTTATCTGGGATGCTATCGATATTGGCTTTTCGTCCTGCTCCGGGGGCTCGCTGTCGCTGCTTTGAGCT
>JAAHIA010000549.1 GCA_010671975.1 Leptolyngbya sp. SIO4C1
TCTCTAAAATCCGATAGGTATGAGATGCGCCCTGTGGGACTACCCAGGAGTCGCCAGGCGACAGCTGGGTGGTCTCACAGGGCGCATCTCATACCTATCGGATTTTAGAGTCTTTTACGGCAGTCGAGGCAACTCACCCACCGGCGCGCGAAGTGCGCTAGGTTTTGCCGATCTGTCTACCGCTAGCTAATTCGAATGCCGTTGTCCCTATGCCTGTGAGTACTCACCAAACCGTTGCAAAATTTGAGACCCGTCAGGCAGCAGAAGCTGCCGAGACAACTTTAAAGAGCGCCGGTTTCGCCGATATTGAAATTACCGAACCAGAGTCAGGAGAGCCCGTTGAGGTAAAGCCGGAGGTATGGCCGGCCGCGTTGACCGGCGGTGCAGCTGGCGCGCTGATAGGCGGGCTAATTGTGGCGATCGCATCGCAGGTGCCCAACGTCCCGGCCATTGAGGCGCACCTGGTGGCCACGAGCGTGCTTGTGCCGCTGACTGGTTCTGTGCTGGGCGGTGCCGCACTGAGTCTGATCACGGCGCTGACTCGAGCGCAAACAGAGCAGCGCAAAAGCACGGTGCAGTCGCGCCCCTACTGGATCACGGTGACCACTCCAGAAGAGGAAATACAGCCGGTAGCTGAAATTCTACGAAATCAGGGCGGACAGCTGTAGCTCTGACGCTGATTTAAATCGGCCGCAAGGCCGAGCGCAGTTTAGTGAACGAGGATACGTATGGCAATTTTTTCAAAAGCAGATCTCAAAGAGCTCATGGAGGTCAGAGAGGACATCTGCATCTCTATCTATTTACCGACGCATCGGGGTGGGGCCGAAACTCGACAGGATCCTATCCGTTTGAAGAATCTGACTACGCAGGCAGCCTCAGAGCTGTCGAATGCTGGGCTCGAGACTGATACAATCGAGCGCATATTGGCACCTGCTAAAGCGCTGCTCGAGCGCAATCAGTTCTGGCAGCATCAAGACAGCGGGCTGGCGCTCTTTTTAACGGATGAGCAGTTTTATACCTATCGGCTGCCGCTAGACTTTGATGAGATGGTCGTGGTGGCCCGCCGCTTTCATATCAAGCCGCTGCTGCCGCTGCTGATGAACAACGGCCAGTATTATATTCTAGCGGTGAGTCAAAACCAGACGCGGCTGTTTCAAGCGACGCAGCACAGCATTCATAGCCTAGAGCTAGATGAGCTGCCCAGCAGCCTAGCTGAGGCGCTGCGCTATGACGATCCAGAAAAGCAGCTGCAATATCACAGCGGTAATCCGGGCGATGGTTCGCCAGTTTATCACGGTCAGGGCGTCGGTACGACAGATGACAAGACCGACATTTTACGATTTTTGCGCACGGTGGACGAAGGCTTGCAGCCGCTACTGCACAATTCGCAGGCGCCGCTGGTCTTTGTCGGCGTTGACTATCTCTTTCCTATCTACCAAGAAGCGAACAGCTATAACTTTTTGCTAGAGGATGCCGTTGCTACCAACCCAGACAATCTGAGCGCGCAGGAGATTCACCAGCAAACCTGGCCAGTTGTGGAGACTTATTTTGCCAAGGCTCAGCGCGACGCAGAAGCCAAGTATCAGAATCGGATTGAGACCAATCAGACCATTTCTGAGCTGCGCGATGTTTTAGTTGCTGCCCATGATGGTCAGATAGAGACTCTGTTTGTTCCCCTAGGAGAACAAATTTGGGGTCGCTTTGATGCCGAACAGCGACAGATTACGCGCGAGTCAGCCTCTACTGCTGACAACGACGATCTGCTCAACCTTGCTGCCATCTACACTCTGTTCTGCGATGGTCAAGTATTTGCGATCGCACCCGAGCAGGTGCCCGATCAGGGATCGGCAGCGGCGAGTCTACGCTTCCCGCTACCGCGAGAGATGACCACGGCTTAGGACGGCTGAGCTTAGTTTGAGTCAGAGAAGCTAGAGTGAGGGGAAGGCGTGGAGAAAAGCAATTTCCCCGATCTCTGGTTGCTTTGAATTAGGGGGAAAGGATCTTCTACACGGTCTCTAGCGTCAGAGAGAGCTTGCGCGTAAGCTAGCTGCGCTCAGGGATTTGCTCGAAAATAAAAGACCCGCCGATCGAGTTTCGACTCTGCTCAACTCTCAAAACTGGCAGGTTGAGCGAAACCATCACAACAAAACTGCCCAGTCGGATATCCGACTGGGCAAAACTGCTCGCTAGGCTCACAAGCCTAGAAGAAAAAAGCCAACGCCTAGTCTATTGCGTCTTTAGCAGCATCCTTGACATCTTCAGTGGCGTGGCGAGCACTGGCTTCAGCCTGCTTGGCCTTACCTTTCATCTGATCTTCTTTATCACCAGTGACGTTGCCCAGAGCTTCTTGAGCTTTTCCTTCGACATTCTTAGCAGTTGCTTTAGCTCTATCTTCAGTGCTCATAAATTGAGTCCTCGCAATAAAATTGACACTCTCAATGTAGCGAAAGTAGCAGTGAGCACCGTTAGCCTGAAGAGAGAGGTTTACTGCATCCTTGGATAGAGGTCTATAGCCGGCCCAGTGAGACTCAACCCGCTCTCCGCCTACAGAGCGATAAAAGCTAAAGTCTGCCATCGCTACGATGAGGCTGACCTTTTATCAAGAGAGTTTTGACCATGACGATTGCTCCCGATCAGATTCCAGCGCAGAGCCAAAGTCGACAGCCGGCGCTAGAGTCAGAGATGACGCCGCCGCCACAATACGATCACGAGGCTTACAAAGGCAGCGACAAACTCAAAGACAAAGTTGCTCTGATTACCGGCGGCGATAGCGGTATTGGTCGCTCAGTGGCGGTACTCTATGCCAAAGAAGGCGCCGATGTCTGCATTGTTTACCTGGATGAGCACGAAGATGCTAAAAAGACGCAGCAGGCAGTAGAAGCCTACGGTCGTCAGTGCA
>JAAHIA010000055.1 GCA_010671975.1 Leptolyngbya sp. SIO4C1
GAATAAGGTTCAGCTGGATATTCGCCAGGGGCACCAGGCCACGATTGACGATGTGATGGCCTGGCTCAAGGCCGATGGCAATCTAGCCGGAATGACCCTCTGCGATGCCGGCTGCGGGGTGGGCAGCCTCAGCATTCCACTGGCGGCAGCAGGCGCAAAGGTCTACGCCAGTGATATTTCTGAAAAGATGGTCGGTGAAGCCAAGGCGCGAGCCGAGCAGGTGCTTGCGCCTGAGCAGATGCCAACCTTTGAGGCCAAAGATCTAGAGCGCATTGAGGGTCGGTATCATACGGTGATCTGCCTAGACGTGCTGATTCACTATCCGCAGACCAAGGCAGCCGAGATGATCGAGCACCTAAGTTCGCTGGCTGAGCAGCGAGTCATTCTAAGCTTTGCACCCAAGACAGTGTTTTACACAGTGCTCAAGAAGATTGGCGATTTTTTCCCAGGGCCGAGTAAAGCCACCCGAGCCTACCTGCACCGCGAGGCTGACGTGGTCAAGGCGCTAGAGGCAAACGGCTGGCAGATTCAGCGGCGGGAGTTTAATAAGACGCGGTTTTATTTTTCGCGGCTGTTAGAAGCGACCAGGTAAGGCAACTTTAGACCGAGGCACGTTAACCCATGCGGACTGCCCTCAAAAAGCTAACATCGGCAACGCTGATCAGTCTTGGCGCCTTGTTTCTGCTGGCATCGCCCTATTCGCTCTCTAAAAAGGACGTGCCGCAGCCGCAGGGGTGGCTTGGCTATTTGCTGATTGGAACGCCGCTGATGATCGGCGGCGCTTGGCTCTGGGGATCGCCGCGATCGCACTCTGCCGAAACCCAACGACGGCGGCAAATCCTCTATGAACTCATCCAGGCAAAGCAGGGACAGTTCACCCTGATTGAATTTGCGATCGCGGCGGACCTACCTGGGCAAGAAGCGCGAGACTATCTGCTAGAGCAAGCGCGGGCCTTCGGGGCAGACTATCAGATCACAGAGACGGGCAGATCACAGAGACGGGCGAAATTATCTATCACTTCGTCTCCCAATAGCAGCAAATAGCAGATTATTTTGTGATTGCTTAAAAAAGTGTAACTTTTTCCTTGGGATCTTTTTGAGCTGAACGGCTGTGCCTGTGCTACCCCAGTAAGTAGCGGCGATTCAGGCCCGTTCAATTAGCCATCAATCAGAGAAAAATTTACGTTCCGATACATATATGGGTCTACGGTCAGAGAATAGCTCCCTTTAGATATGTAACAATGTAGGCGGTTTTGCCAACTCAGCGCGATTTATGGAGTAGGCGCAAAAAGTATGGAATCTATCGAAGCTATCTATAGCTATGCCTGGCTAGTGCCGGTGCTCCCGCTGTTGGGAGCCATGATTGTCGGCACGGGCCTTATTTCTTATAGCGAAGCAACTAGCAAACTTCGTACCCCCAGCTCAATTTTTATCGTGTCGCTGACTGGGGCAGCGATGGTTTTGTCCTTCCTGCTGTTCTGGAGTCAGACGCAGGGACATGAGACCTACACGCAAATGTTTGAGTGGGCCTCAGCCGGTGACTTTAAGCTGCAGATGGGCTACACCATCGACCATCTGGGCTCGCTCATGCTGGTGATTGTGACCACCGTAGCCTTTCTGGTGATGATCTACACCGATGGCTACATGGCTCACGATCCGGGCTATGTGCGCTTTTACGCCTATCTCAGCCTGTTTAGCGCATCGATGCTAGGGCTGGTCGTTAGCCCCAACCTGCTGCAGGTTTACGTCTTTTGGGAGCTGGTGGGAATGTGCTCCTACCTGCTGATTGGCTATTGGTATAACCGCAAGGCAGCCGCAGATGCTTGTCAGAAGGCGTTTGTGACTAACCGCGTCGGCGACTTTGGCCTGCTGCTGGGCATTTTGGGCCTGTTCTGGGCGACCGGCAGCTTTGAATTTGACATTATGGGCGAGCGGCTGACCAGTCTGGTTGAGACCGGTGCGCTCTCAGGCGCGATCGCGGCCGTTTTTGCCGTCCTAGTATTTTTAGGACCGGTAGCCAAGTCAGCCCAGTTTCCGCTGCATGTTTGGCTACCCGATGCGATGGAAGGTCCTACCCCGATTTCAGCACTGATTCACGCGGCAACGATGGTGGCTGCTGGGATCTTCCTAGTGGCGCGGATGTACCCCGTCTTTGAAGATATCCCGACCGCCATGACGGTGATTGCCTGGACAGGGGCAATTACCGCCTTCCTGGGGGCCTCAATTGCGATCACTCAGAACGATATTAAAAAGGGGCTGGCTTACTCCACCATGTCGCAGCTAGGCTACATGATCATGGCGATGGGCGTTGGTGCCTACAGCGCTGGCCTGTTTCACCTGATGACGCACGCTTACTTTAAGGCGATGCTGTTCTTAGGATCAGGCTCAGTGATTCACGGCATGGAAGCGGTGGTTGGCCACAACCCGGTCTACGCCCAGGACATGCGACTGATGGGCGGCCTGCGCAAGTACATGCCCGTCACGGCTATCACCTTCTTGGTTGGGACGCTGGCCATTTCTGGTCTGCCGCCGTTTGCAGGCTTCTGGTCTAAAGATGAAATTTTGGGCTCAACCTTCCAAGTCAATCCGGCGCTGTGGGCGATTGGCTGGATCACGGCTGGAATTACGGCCTTCTACATGTTCCGCATGTATTTCAGTACGTTTGAAGGCGAGTTTCGCGGTACCCGCGAGGACATTCGCGAGCGGCTGCGGATTGAAAACTTGCAGAGCCTGGGCGCGTCGCTTGGGCCTGGGGCCATGAGCACGCAGGAGATGCCGGTCGAAGAAGCGCATGATCAGCATGACCACCATCACGCCAGCGAGCCGCACGAGTCGCCGTTCTCGATGATCTTTCCGCTGATGGCGCTAGCGGTGCCTTCGGTCTTAGTCGGCCTGGTCGGTACGCCCTTTGCCAACTACTTTGAGGCGTTTATCAACCCGCCGGGCGAGGTAGTAACGGTGGCTGAGCTCGCCGAGGAGTTTGAGCTCAATGAGTTTCTGGTCATGGCCGGCAGCTCGGTAGCCATTTCGGTCGTGGGCATTGCCTTAGCCGTGCTGATGTATCGCACTCGCGCAATTGACCCGAGCGCGATCGCCAAGAAAATCGAGCCGCTCTATAAGCTTTCGCTGAACAAGTGGTATATCGACGACATCTACGAAGTTGTCTTCGTTCAAGGCAGCCGCAATCTGGCCAAGCAGGTACTCAATATTGATATCCGAATCGTTGACGGTGTCGTTAACCTGACCGGCTTCTTGACCCTGATTTCCGGCGAAGGATTGAAATATCTGGAGACCGGACGGGCGCAGTTCTATGCGCTGATTGTCTTCGGCGCGGTACTAGGGCTAGTGCTGCTGTCAGGCATTACCTAAGTACAGGATCCCTGGTTTCTTAAGATCTCGATTAGGAACCAGGGATTCAGTGCCTCAACCCCAAAGCTGACTCATTTAAATTCTGTGAAGGAAATTGTTTCAGACCCTTAAGAAATGCAATCAATTTTTGGGGGATCGCATTTTTTCTTTCTAGAGTGAGATTAACGTACTTCACCCGCGCTACGCGGCGGTGACCTTAGGCCAGATGTTCGCGACGGCGGCTTTTGGCATGTCTAACAGCAGCCGACTTTTACAGCCTCTTCTATGGATATTGCAAATTTTCCTTGGCTGACCACCATTATTCTTTTTCCGGTTCTGGCCGCCTTGCTCATTCCGTTTATTCCTGATAAGGATGGCAAGACCGTTCGGTGGTTTGCCCTGACCGTGGGTCTGATTGACTTTGTACTGATTGTGGTGGCCTTTATTAAGGGCTACGACGTCAATAGCTCCGGGATGCAGCTGGTTGAAAGCTACACCTGGGTGCCGTTCCTTGATTTGAAATGGTCGGTGGGCGCAGACGGCCTTTCCATGCCGCTGATCTTACTGACTGGCTTTATTACCACGCTGGCAATTTTGGCCTCTTGGCCAGTGACGCTCAAGCCGCGCCTGTTCTACTTCCTGATGCTGGCCATGTACGGCGGCCAGATCGGCGTTTTTGCCGTGCAGGATATGCTGCTGTTCTTCCTCATGTGGGAGCTAGAGCTGATTCCAGTCTATCTGCTGCTATCGATTTGGGGCGGCAAGCGACGGCTCTATGCAGCGACGAAGTTTATCCTATACACCGCTGGCGGCTCGCTCTTTATCTTAGTCGCGGCGCTGGCGATGGCCTTCTATGGCGACAGCACCACCTTCGATATGCAGGCGCTGATGGCGAAGGACTTTCCGCTTAAGCTAGAGCTGCTGCTGTATCTGGGCTTCATCATTGCCTATGGCGTCAAGCTGCCGATTATTCCGCTACACACCTGGCTGCCGGATGCTCACGGTGAGGCCACAGCGCCGGTACACATGCTGCTGGCCGGCATTCTGCTGAAGATGGGCGGCTATGCCATCATTCGCATGAACGTGCAGATGCTGCCGGAGGCGCACAGCGTAGTCGCTCCGATTCTGGTGATTTTCGGCGTGGTGAATATCATCTACGCGGCGCTGACCTCCTTTGCGCAGCGCAATCTGAAGCGAAAAATTGCCTATTCGTCGATTTCGCACATGGGCTTTGTGATTATCGGCATCGCCTCGTTCACCGATTTGGGCCTGAGCGGTGCGGTCTTGCAGATGGTGTCGCACGGCCTGATTGGCGCTAGCCTGTTCTTCTTAGTCGGGGCGACCTACGATCGCACGCACACGCTCATCCTGAATGAGATGGGCGGCGTGGGTAAAAAGATGCCGAAAATCTTTGCCATGTTTACCACCTGCTCGATGGCCTCGCTGGCGCTGCCGGGGATGAGCGGCTTTGTCGCCGAAATCATGGTGTTTGTCGGCTTTGCTAACAGCGACGCCTACAGCTTTAACTTCAAGCTGATTATCATCCTGCTGATGGCCGTTGGCGTGATTTTGACACCGATCTATCTGCTGTCGATGCTGCGCGAGATCTTCTACGGTCCTGAAAATCAGGAACTGGTTTCGCACGAGGTGCTCGTCGATGCTGAGCCGCGCGAGGTCTTTATTATCGCCTGTCTGCTGGTGCCGATTATCGGCTTCGGCCTCTATCCGAAGCTGCTAACGCAGGTATACGACGCTAAAACCATTCAAGTGACGGAGCGGCTGCGGGCCGAGGGCCTAGCGAAAAATCAGGAAGAGACTGCACCGCTGCCGCTGGCCGGTCTGCCCGTGCTCAGAGCGCCGGCGCTGCGCTAGCCTACCCACTAATCCAAAAACACTGCATCCCTCGTGTCTGTGCGCTTGACAAATGCGAGGGATTTCTTTATTTCTTAAACACTCCTCTACTGCAAGCGTCCGTTGAATCTAAACTCAGGCCTCAGCCGGTTCACCCCGATCATCAACTTTTTCTCCGTCCGAGACTGGGCGTTAGAAGCCCGACTGCTGCGCTGGCTGACGATTCTCTGGGTATCGGTAGGGCTGGTGGTGCTGTTTTCAGCCTCCTACCCGGTGGCGGACGCCGAAGTCGGCGACGGCGCGCGATATTTCAAAATTCAAATCGTTTGGATTCTGATTGGCTTTATCGCTTCTCGGTGGATCACGCGGCATCCGCTACGGCAGCTGATGCGCCAGTCGGGCATTTTTTTGCTGCTCTGCTTAGGGCTAATTTTAGCCACGCATATTCCCGGACTAGGCGTGACGGTCAACGGCGCGACTCGCTGGCTGCCGCTGGGACCGTTTCTGATTCAGCCCTCAGAGCTGCTCAAGCCGTTTTTAGTGCTGCAGGGGGCGCAGCTGTTTGGCCGCTGGCAGCGGCTAGACAATCGCACGCGGCTGCTGTGGCTAGGGCTGTTTGCGATTTGCCTGGTGAGCATTTTGGCTCAGCCCAACCTGAGTACGACAGCGGTCTGCGGCATCACGCTCTGGCTAATAGCGCTGGCTGCCGGGCTGCCCTATCGCCAGCTGATGCTCACCGCCGGCAGCGGCCTAATGGCAGCGGTGATCAGCGTTAGCCTCAAAACCTATCAGCGCGATCGCATTATCTCCTTTCTCAACCCCTGGGCCGACCCAGACAATAACGGCTATCAGCTGATTCAAAGCCTGTTAGCCATTGGCTCGGGCGAGCTTTGGGGCACCGGCTACGGCCTATCGCAGTCGAAGATGGGCTATTTGCCGATTCAATATACCGACTTTATCTTTTCGGTCTATGCCGAAGAATTTGGCTTTATCGGCTGCATGATGCTGCTGCTCTTTCTGGCGGTCTATAGCACTGTGGCGCTGATCGTGGCCATGAAGGCGCGATCGCCCGTACACCGACTGGTCGTGATTGGCTGCATGGTGCTGCTGGTGGGGCAGTCGCTGGTGAATATTGGCGTGGCCAGCGGGGCGCTGCCCACCACCGGGCTGCCCTTTCCACTGGTCAGCTACGGCGGTAGCTCAATGGTGTCGAGCCTAGCGATGGCCGGCATTTTGGTGCGGGTGGCGCGCGAAGCTCAAGAGGCCGACGTGGTGACGATGGAACGTCCCTTAGAGCAGCCTTCCCACCTGCGGCCTGAGCCGGTATCTAAGATGCCTGAGCCCTGGCGCTCACGGCCCGCGCCTACACCGCCGCGCCGTTTGAGAGCGCCTCGGCCCGCTAGGTCGTCTCAGGCATCTAGCAACGTATTTCCGCTAGCGAGATCGCGCCGATCTTCTCGGTCATCACGGCGGTCGCCAAGCCCCTCCGCGCGCCGACCGGTGGCTAAGTTCCCCAAAGACCGTTAACGTTTCGATACAATTAGACTGTATCTTTGCTAACGTATTTTTGCTAACAGCGTAGGCCAGCTATGTGGGATCGCTTGCAGCTTTTTTTGTATCACCTCAGTCAAAACGCTAACGGCTGGGTTGAGGGCCAGCTTGGACATTTGTCGGTAACCAGCCTCGGCATTATTGCCTTAGCCGGCCTCTTAACCAGCCTGACGCCCTGCATGCTGTCGATGCTGCCGATTACGGTCGGCTACATGGGCAGCTATGAGCTAGACAATCGCTGGCAGGCGCTGGGGCAGTCGGCCTGGTTTGCCACGGGGCTCGCCACGACGCTAGCTGGTTTAGGGCTGGTGGCCAGCAGCCTGGGCTGGGTCTATGGGCAGGTAGGGCTAGGGCTGCCCATCCTGGTGAGCGCGATCGCTATTCTGATGGGCTTGAATCTGCTGGAGGCATTGCCGCTGCCGCCGCTGCCCTCGTTTAACGACACAGATTTTTTGCAAACCGATATTCCTCGCTCGATTAAATCCTATCTGCTGGGGCTGACCTTTGGCCTGGTAGCCTCGCCCTGCAGTACGCCGGTGCTGGCCACGCTGCTAGCCTGGGTGAGCGAAAAAGGCGACCCGATGCTGGGCGGCTCGCTGCTGCTGGCCTATACGCTGGGTTACGTAGCGCCGCTGGTCGTAGCCGGCGTGTTTACGGCTTCGATTAAGCGACTGCTGGCGATTCGGCAGTGGTCCGGCTGGATTACGCCCGCCAGCGGCGTGCTGCTGGTTGGGTTTGGCGTGTTTTCACTGGTATCGCGGCTGATGCCCGTGGTGTAGGGAAGGGTGAATATGAATGCGATTGCGCAGACCAAGCGATATTTCAAAAAAGAGCTGCTGCCATTGCTCGCCGATCTGCGACTGGCGATTCTGCTGCTGCTGGCGATCGCGGTTTTTAGCGTGCTCGGTACGGTGATTGAGCAGGGGCAGTCGCTGGCGTTTTACCAGACCAACTATCCAGAAGATCCGGCACTGTTTGGCTTTTTAAGCTGGAAAGTCTTGCTGATTGCCGGACTAGACCATGTGTATCGCACCTGGTGGTACCTATCGCTGCTGATTTTGTTTGGCGCTAGCCTCACCGCCTGCACCTTCACCCGGCAGATTACGGCGCTGCGCTGGTTTTCGCGCACCTGGAACTTCTACAGCCAGCCGCGCCAGTTTGAGAAGATGGCGCTGAGCACAGAGCTCAGCCAGGGTTCGCTCTCAAAGCTGGTCTCGCTGCTAGAAAATCGCCGCTATCGCATCTTTCAAAAAGACGACATGCTCTATGCCCACAAAGGGCTAGTGGGGCGAATTGGACCGATTGTGGTGCACGCCAGCATGCTGCTGATTTTAGCTGGCGCAATCTACGGTGCGATGACCGGCTTCTTTGCGCAGGAGCTAGTGCCCAGCGGTCAAACCTTTCGCATCCAGAATATTTTTGATGCCGGCCCCTGGGCTGCCGCGCAGATTCCCAAAGACTGGAGCGTGCGCGTCAACCGCTTCTGGATTGACTACAGCCCCGAAGGCCGCGTCGAGCAGTTTTACTCTGACCTGTCGGTGCTCGATACGCAGGGCGAAGAAGTCAAGCGCAAAACCATCTGGGTAAATCAGCCGCTGCGCTATCGCAACGTCACCCTCTATCAGGCCGACTGGAGCATTGCCGCCGTGCGCGTCAAAATCAACAACAGCCCGCTGTTTGAAGTACCGATGGCACCGCTAGAAGCCCAGGGCGGTAAGCTCTGGGGCACCTGGGTCCCCACCAAGCCCGATATGAGCGACGGCGTTTCCCTCATTGCCAAAGACTTGCAGGGCACGCTGCTGATCTACAGCAACGCCGGCCAGCTCATTTCGACCGTGCGCGCCGGCATGTCCACTGAGGTTAACGGCGTCACCTTGTCTGTAGCCGAGCTGATTGGCAGCACCGGCCTGCAGATCAAAGCCGATCCTGGCATTCCAGTTGTCTATCTGGGCTTCGGCCTGCTGATGATTGGTGTGCTGATGAGCTATGTATCCCATTCACAAGTCTGGGCGCTGCAGGCTGGCGAGCGACTCTACGTGGGGGGGCGCACTAACCGAGCTCAGGTCGCTTTTGAAAAAGAGCTAGTCAGCATTTTAGACGAGCTAGCAGAGAATGACAGTAGCGAGTCAGAGGTTCCTCAGCCTTTGAGCGTGTAGGGGAGCAGCCGGTAGGAACGTCTCAGGAGACGTCCCTACTTAACCGGGGGCTATCGCAGCTTGGCTAGCACGGCTGCGAGTGCGCTCAGTACCTGATCGACATTTTCTGGTCGGCTGTTGTAGCCCATCAGGCCAATGCGCCAAACTTTGCCGCCTAGCTCGCCGAGACCGTTGCCAATTTCTAGATTGTGCTCCTCCAATAGCCGCTTAGTCACCGCCTTAGCCTCGATGCCCTCCGGCACGCGCACGGTGGTCAAAGTCGGCAGCCGATAGTCTTTCGGCACATGGCATTCCAGCCCTAGGTCCTGCAGCCCGTCCCACAGCTTTTCAGCCGTTGACTGGTGCCGCTGCCATGAATTTTCGACGCCCTCTTCAGCCAGCAGGCGCAGCGCCTCGCGAATGGCGTAGGTCATATTCACCGGAGCCGTGTGGTGATAGACGCGACCCTGGCCCCAGTAGTTGCGCAGCATGGAAATATCCAAATACCAGTTCGCTACCTTCGTCTGTCGCTTGTCTAGCTTTGCCAGCGCCCGCTCACTCATCGTGAACGGCGAGCTACCCGGCGGGCAGCTGAGTCCCTTCTGGCTGCAGCTATAGGCCAGATCGACTTTCCACTCATCTAAGAAAATCGGCACGCCGCCCAGGCTAGTCACCGTATCAATCAGCAGCAGGCAGTCATATTCCCGACAGAGATCGCCGACGCCTTCGAGCGGCTGCCTGGCGCCGGTTGACGTCTCCGCATGAACCAGTGCCAAAATCTGCGGTCGATGTTCTTCTAGCGCCGCGCGCAGCGCCTGCAGGCTAAAGACCTCTCCCCAAGGCTGATTGATTGTTTTTACCTCGGCCCGGTAGCGCTCGGCCATATCCACCAGGCGATGCCCAAAATAGCCATTCACCCCCACCAAGACCACATCACCTGGCTCCACCGCATTCGCCAGCGTCGCCTCCATCGCCGCCGAGCCCGTGCCGCTGATTGGCAGCGTCATCTGATTTGCCGTTTGCCAAGCGTAGCGCAGCAGCGTCTGCACCTCGTCCATCAGGTGCAAGTAGGCCGGGTCAAGGTGGCCAATCGGCTGTCGATTCATCGCAGCCACCACGGCCGGGTTAGCATTAGAAGGCCCTGGCCCTAGCAGCAGCCGTTCCGGCACCTCAAGCGGCGGCACCGACTTACGAAAGGTATTGTCAACTTTGGGTAGAGAAGGCGAGAGAGTCGTTGTCATAGCCGATTCAGTAGTTTATGTTACTGCACGAAATTTTATTGTCCGATCGAATGGGCCGTTCGTTAAAGATTGTCGGCATTGGCTTACATTAAAAAAGCACTTGTAAGCTAAGCTTTATTGGCTCAACCGCTGACTGGCTATGGTCTCGATTGATTTACTCAAAACCGCCCCCGCAGATTTTTTACAAAAAGAATTTCGCTGCGATCGCACCCTTAACCTTTACAAAACTTCTGACGGCGCTGGCCTCGTCACCCAGGCCGCTGCCGGCCGGCCACTCAAAATTACAGAGATTGCTCAAGACACCCGCGCCGTTCGCGTTTGCCTCTGCGAAGACGACTACCCCGGCTGGCTACCCGCTGCCGACCTCGCCCACTTATCAGTCGCCCCTACCCCCTATCAGGCCCCACAGCTCTCCGCCGCCGACATTCAAGACCGGCTGCCCCAAGTCATCACCTTCACCCAGGCCGCAATGGCCGTCCCCAACCAGTACCTCTGGGGCGGCACCGTCGCCCCCAACTACGACTGCTCCGGCCTAATGCAGGCTGCCTTTCGCTCAGCCGGCATCCCCTTACCGCGCGATTCCTATCAGCAAGCAGCCTTCACCCAGCGCATCGAACGCTCAGCCCTGCAGCCAGGCGACCTAATCTTCTTCAGCAACACCGACCGCATCACCCACGTCGCCCTGTATCTTGGCCACGGCCAGTACATTCACAGCTCCGGCAAAGACAAAGGCCGCAACGGCATCGGCATCGATTCTATAACAGACCTCACCCACCCCGTTAGCTGGGCCTACTACCAGCAAATTAAAAGCTTCGGGCGAGTTATGCGCAGCTATATTCCTAAAAATTAAGAAAGCTACATAGCTTACCCACAGGTCAACCGCGAGAAATCCTGCGTGGGACTTTCCCTCCCACCCCCTTCCTATTTGTGGGGTCCTGAATATTCGTCTTACTGACCGGTAATAGCCGAGGTTCTGCTCAGGGCTCCTTCGTGAGCCCCGAACCCCATTGACGAGGGCGTTCCGCCGCCCTCGACCCACGGAATATTACATGTCGTACTGATAGCGAAGATCTTGCACTATGCCGGTAGGTGGTTTTATTTTTTCCGGGTACAGAAAAAATAAAAAAAGTAGGTTGCTGAATTCGAGGCCAGAATTAATTCGTGTCTCAAGCTAAACACGATCGAGCACTGTCCGCAGCGCGAAGCGCGTGTCCCCACCAGAATGCCAAATCCGCACCCTACGCTATCAATGACAACCCTCTTATCGGGATTCTTAAGGCGACGCTCGCCTTAAGCGGTAGGGGTGCGGGGCGCACCGAAGCGCCCTGCGCAGCACACTCTTTTTTTGCCAAAAATATCCGTCTTACAATCAACCACACCAATCCCAATGACGCTCGCCTTAAGCGGTAGGGGTGCGGGGCGCACCGAAGCGCCCTGCGCAGCAACTCTTTTTTTACCAAAACATTCGTCTTACAATCAACCACACCAATCCCAATGACGTTTGCCTTAAGCGGTAGGGGTGCGGGGCGCGCCGAAGCGCCCTGCGCAGCAACTCTTTTTTTGCCAAAATATTCGCCTTACCCTCGACAAACCCAATCCCAATGACGTTTGCCTTAAGCGGTAGGGGTGCGGGGCGCACCGAAGCGCCCTGCGCAGCAACTCTTTTTTTGCCAAAAATATCCGCCTTACAATCAACAACTCCAAAACCCAATCCAACAAAAAATCTTACAACTGCTTGACTTACCCCCAGCAGCTAGCATACGTTTTTACTAAGCCGTGCCCTCACGGTCAATCCGAACTCAAGATTCTCAGCGCCGTCCGCCGGTATTGACACTACCAAACGGACGACTGGGCCTCCAAACTGTACACGGCAGTCTGGTGACTTAGGCATAGTTTATGCCCTAGCCACCCTGATTGCATACCAGCAGCGGGGTGGCTGAGTTTGTTGGGTTCTGGTGCTCCTGCTCCCAAAGCTCTTTGGTTTAACCCACCTGGCTTTGGGAGCCAAAACCACATAGTCAAGGAGACCAGACCTGCCATGCTGCAATACGCTATGCCGGACGCCGCCGCGTTCACCGTTTCGCCTACCCTACCAGAAGAACCCGCCTTCGAAGACATCCACGTCTCCGTGCGCGGCTCGCTCGCAGCCGTGAGGCTCACCATACAAACGCTGCACAAGCTAAACTACGCCGAACCCAACGACTGGAGCCAGCCACAGCCCACCGGACGCGGGCAAGAGGTGATTGTTGTCTTAAGGCGAAGGCTGAGAATAAGATAGGCGCGCTTCGCTCAGGGGCTTTTCTGTTGCGATCGCATTTGCATCAGCGAGATCGCGTCTATGCAATCGTATTCAACGAGCCGCCAATCATCCCCACGATTAAACAGTCTGAGTGCCGCAAAAGCTACCAAAAGTAAGACGCTAAATGACTCTATTCTGCCTACGGTAGTAATCGACGTTTAGAGGCACTTTCATGGCTCAGCAGCAAAGAACCGGTCACCCCAACGAACCGATCAGCGAAGACTATAAGCAAGATCTCAACCCCAATCCTGAAGCCGGGCAAAACGATGGACCTGAGACGGTTGAAGCAGATCGCTTTGAGCAAACAGCCTATGAGATTGAAGCATTACACAGTCGGCTGAGCGATTTTGAGAAAGACGAGCTGCAGGCCATTCCAGTGCTAAAGCCGGGCGCTCGGCTTCAGCAGGGAGCCACCTATATCGACCTGAGCCAGTCTTCGATTGAAGAGTTTACCGGCATGGGGGATATGTCTGTTGAAGCAGGCAGCTATGTCGTTCCCAAAGATCGGGTTGACTATCTGCTATGGAATCGGCTGACGGCCTAGGCTGCAGTTTGCTGACCATTTGTTTTTAGCCCAGTCGCGGAGCTACTGATCGCTGGCGTCTAAGCGCGATCGCACCCAATCAAGATCGCGCTGCCGTGCCTTAAACTTCTGCAACAGCCGGCAAGTGAAAGCCGCTATCGGCCAGAAGCATCGGCTAAACTAGATGCGCCTCCCGAAAATCGCTGCCTCATGAGCAAAAACTGGGCTATCTGCATCGGCATCAACGATTATTACAACCTGTCGCCGCTCAAGTACGCTCGGCGGGATGCTGCAGAAATGCGTGACTTCTGCCTAGCTGCTGATTTTGAGCAGGTCTACTTCTTTGCCGAAAATGCCGATCCGATTCAGACAGAATATGGACCGCCCTTAAGGTCTGAACCTACAATTGGTAATCTAGAGCGATTTCTGCAGGTCAGGTTCAACCAGAAATTTCTAGACGCGGGTGACAATCTGTGGTTCTTCTTCGCTGGACACGGTAAGCGCTTTCAGGGCAGAGACTATTTAATGCCTGTTGATGGCGACCCCAGCAACGTAGTGCGAACAGGGCTTGCCATTCGGGATGTGTCTGATCGGCTACGGCGATGTGGGGCAGACAATATCATTTTGGTATTGGATGCTTGCCGAGGCGAAGGCGATCGCGATAGCGGCGGCGGCATCGGTATCGAAAAGCAGCAGGGAGTGATTACGCTGTTTTCTTGCAGTCCTAGCGAGCTATCTTATGAAATCGATGAGCTACAGCAGGGCTCGTTTACATATTCGCTGCTGCAAGGGCTACGCATTCAAGGAGAAGGTAACTGTGCGACGGTAGAGCGGCTCTATCAGCATTTGTGCTATCAGGTGCCGGAAGTAAATCGACGCTATAAAAAGCCACGACAGACGCCCTATACCATTGCAGAGCCAGCGACTAAGCTGCACTTGATTTTGCTGCCCGATCGGGCAACGCTGCAGGATGTATTGGCATTGAAAAATGACGCTCTAGAAGCAGAGGCAGAAGCAGACTGGGATTTAGCAGAGCAGCTTTGGATTAGAGTTTTGGTCGCTTCTCGTGCCGATCGGCAGGCAGTCAGAGCTTTACAGCGAATCGCTCTGCGACGGCTGCAGCAGTTGCCAAAGTCTGAGTCGTCGAGTTCGTCTGCATCTTCGGCCGGTAGCCGCACCACCGTAGTCAAAAGTCAGCCATTCAATTTTGAAGTCGTGACCGTTGACGCCAAAGGTAAAGAAATTAAACGGGAGCAGCGCAGCGCTGAATATCGGCGGGAGGAGTTGGGCCAGGGCGTAACCTTAGATTTAGTTCAGATTCCCGGCGGAACGTTTTTGATGGGCTCGCCAGACGGAGAAGGCGACAGTGATGAGCATCCAGAGCATGAGGTCACCATCAAACCATTTTTGATGGGTAAGTCTCCGGTCACCCAGGCCCAGTGGCAAGCGATCGCGGCTCTGCCCAAAATTGAGCGAGATTTGAAATCCGACCCAGCGAGATTCAAAGGCGATAATCGACCGGTCGAAAAAGTCATCTGGGACGACGCGGTCGAGTTTTGCCAGCGCCTGTCTCGCAAAACCGGACGGGAATACCGCCTGCCTAGCGAAGCCGAATGGGAATATGCCTGCCGCGCCAGTACGAAAACACCGTTTCACTTTGGCGAAACAATTACGACCGACTTAGCCAACTACCGAGGCACTGACTGGACTTACGAAGGCACAACCTATCCGGGTCACTATGGCCAGGGTCCCAAAGGCGAATACAGAGAGCAAACAACCGATGTCGGCAGCTTCCCAGCCAACGCCTTTGGCCTATACGACATGCATGGCAACGTTTGGGAGTGGTGTTTAGACCATTGGCATAAAAATTATGAGGGAGCCCCGACCGATGGCAGCGCCTGGTTATCCTCTGACGACAGTAAATACAGGCTGCTGCGGGGCGGTTCCTGGCTCAGCGATCCAGATCTCTGCCGCTCGGCCTATCGTACCTGGCTCGCGCGCGATGACAGAGACGACTTCGTTGGTTTTCGGGTTGTGTGCGCCTCCTCGTGGGCTCTTTCGTAGCCCTCTGCTCTTTTGCCCTTTTGCTCTTTGCTCTGAGTAAGTAATAAGGTAGAAGGATCTGCGCGCGTAGCGCGATCAAATTTTTTTCGATTTTGCCCTATGGAAGAGCTGCCCATCATCCAAAAAACCTACGACCTGATCAAATGGTACGTCCCTATCCTCAACCGCCTGCCGCGCGATCACCGTTTCACGCTGGGCGATCGAATGATTACCGGTCTCTATACCCTGCTCGAAGACCTAATCCAGGCTCGCTACACGCGCAATCGGCTCGACCGCCTCAAGGCCATCAACTCTAGCCTAGATATCCTGCGATATCAGACCCGCCTGCTGCTCGATTTTGAGCTGGTGCAGCCCCGCCGCTACGAATATGCCAGTACCCTGATCAACGATATCGGCACCGACCTCGGCGGCTGGATGAAGCAGCAGGCCAGACGATGAAACGCTACGGCAACCTCTGGCCTCAGGTCATCGATTTCGAAAATCTGCTCCTTGCGGCTCGCAAGGCCCAACGCGGTAAGCGCTTTCGGCAAAACGTTCTCGCTTTTAACTACAGTCGCGAGCAGGAGCTGCTAGCCCTCCATCAGGCGCTTCAGACCCGCACCTACCAACCCGGCAGATATAAGGTCTTTCAAATCTACTCACCCAAGCCTCGGCTAATCTCCGCCGCGCCCTACCGCGATCGAGTTGTCCACCACGCGCTGTGTAACGTCATCCAGCCCATTTTCGAGCGCACCTTTATCTTTGACTCCTACGCCAATCGCCTCGGCTTCGGCACCCATCGCGCCCTCAGACGCTTTACCCACTTTGCGCGCAGCAGTCGCTACATCCTGCAGTGCGATGTCCGCAAATATTTTCCATCAATCGATCACGAAATTCTCAAAGCGCTGATCCGCCGCAAAATCAAATGCTCGGATACACTTTGGCTGATCGACACCATCATCGACGGCAGCAACCCGCAAGAGCCCGCCATCGAGCATTTTCCTGGCGATCACCTGTTCACACCGCTAGAGCGTCGTAGAGGGCTGCCTATCGGCAATCTGACCAGCCAATTCTTCGCCAATATTTACCTCAACGGCTTCGACCATTTCGTCAAAGAGGAATTACGCGCCGCCAAGTACCTGCGATACGTAGACGACTTTGCCCTTTTCTCTGATGACTATGGCTACCTCACTGAGACCCGTCCTGCCGTCGAAAGCTATCTCGCCCGCCTGCGCCTCAAAATCCACCCGGTTAAAAGCCAGCTCTTTGAGACCCGCTACGGCGCTAACTTCGTCGGCTTTCGCGTCTTTCCCGAACACATTC
>JAAHIA010000550.1 GCA_010671975.1 Leptolyngbya sp. SIO4C1
GCAAGCCAGTTGAGATTCAAAAGACCTCAGCCACCAGCGTCGGGCATACGTCGCGTCCGTCGACTATGCCGAGCAGCTATGCCGATCGCTCGCTGACGGGTCTGAGTGCTGAGGTGGTTCAGCAGGTGCGTCAGCTGCTAAACCAGGGCTATAAGATTGGTACAGAGCATGCCGATAAGCGACGTTTCAGCAGCGGGGTTTGGCAGACCTGCTCACCGATTCAGTCGACTCGCGAGACCGAAGTTCTTTCTGCGCTAGATGCCTGCTTACATGAGCATGCCGGTGAATACGTCCGCATGTTTGGGATTGACCCAAGCGTCAAGCGGCGCGTAGCAACCACGACCATTCAGCGAGGCGATGGTAAACCGGTTGAGCTGAATGCGACTGCGGTTGCCTCAGCGGCTGCTCCCACTCGCAATGGTGATGCAAGCGGCTCCTCTGCCGGCCAGTCAGCCGGGCTATCTCAGCAGGTGCGTCATATTCTAGCGCAGGGCAACAAAATTGGGGTTGAGTATGCCGATCGGCGACGCTATCGCAGCGGCGTTTGGCAGACGGCGCCGGCTATTAGCAGCACCAGCGCTACCGCTGCGGCAGATGAGCTCAGTCGGTTCCTCGATCAGCATCCTGATGCCTACGTTCGTATCTTTGGCATCAATTCGGCGGCCAAGCAGCGAACGAGCGCTACCACGATTCAAAAGCCGGGCAGCCGTCCACAGCCGATTACTGAAGATCCGCCGGTCTACAATGCCTATCCAGATAAAATGGTGTCTCAGCACACCAATGGCAACGGCGGCCATTCAGCCCCGCTGGGCTCAGACCTAGCGCAGCAGGTAACGCAGCTAATCAACCAGGGCTATCGCATCAGTACGGAGTATGCCGATCAGCGGCGCTATCGCAGCGGCGCTTGGCAAACGGGCGATGCCATTGAGGCCAGACGTCCGGCCGACGCGATCGCAGCGCTAGAGGCTCAGCTAGCCGAGCATCAGGGGCACTATGTGCGCCTAGTCGGCATTGATCCACAGGCCAAGCGACGTGTCCTAGAAACCACAATTCAACGCCCATAGCCCTGCTGCACGCCATATCACTGCTGCTGTAATGTCGCCGCCTTTGCACTTAACTAGCCATACCCACTACTATCGCGGAGGCAAGGTCACAATTGACCCGAGCGCTGCGATTGCGTCGGGCGTGGTTTTACAGGCGCTGCCAGGCGCGGCCATTCAAATTGGCTCGAGCGTCTGTCTAGGCGCAGGCGTGGTCATTCAGGCTAAGGCCGGGCGCATTGTGATTGAGTCGGGCGCAAGCCTAGGAACAGGCGTGCTTGTGGTTGGGCATGGCAAGGTGGGAACCCATGCCTGCATCGGGCCAGCCTCAACCTTAATTAATCCGCACGTTGAGTCGCGAGCGGTGGTGCCGCCCAACTCGCTGATAGGCGATCGCAGTCGCTCTGAAGCAGGGACCAAAAGCGCGTACGCAGAGAGCACATATGCAGAAAGCACGTACACTGCGCACGCCTATACCCAGAACGGTGTTTCCGGTCCGCCAATGGTGTCGATGCCGCCGCGCACGACGCCTACGGTTTCACCAAAGCCGGTGAATATTCCCAACGTTGCCGCTGGTTCTAATGCCGGCTTTAATGCGGAGGCTAACACCGATAGCGCCTACGGTGGCGAGAACCGTGAGACTAGCGGTGAGGTCAACGGCAGCGCAACTCTATCTGTGCAAGCCTCGTCAATGCAAGCGTCGGCTAAGGTCTATGGTCGCGATCAGGTCAATAGTCTGCTGTCGGCCTTGTTTCCGCACCGAAAGCCGCTAGAGCCTGCTCAATTTGATGAAGATTCTTAGAATAGAAAGATAGAGTACTGTTGCCGTTTTATCGAGGCCTGCTATGCCTGTCGAACCCAGATCGCTGTCTGATTCGGACCCAGAAGCTGCTCACCAGTCGCTTCGCTGGCTGAAAGATACGGCGCTGGGCATGGTGTCAACCACGAGCTTTCCAGCCATCATCGGGGTAGCTGATGCCATGATGAAGTCTGCCAATATCTTTTTGGTGGGTTATGAGAAGACCGGCGGTGGCCACTGTACGGCCATTGTGCGCGGCGGTGTGGCCGATGTGCGGATGGCGGTCAAAGCCGGCGAAGAAACGGCCAAGCAGTTTGGTCAGTTTGTCTCTTCATCACTCATTCCGCGACCGCCGTCTAATCTGCAGGCGGTGCTGCCAATTTTGCCACGCTTAGAAGAGCTAGAAGGCGTTGGTCAGACGAATATGAGCAGCGGTGCAATTGGGCTGTTGGAAACTCGCGGGTTTCCAGCCATGGTAGGCGCAGCCGACGCCATGACGAAGTCTGCCGAAATTGAGCTGCTCTCCCACGAAACGATCGGCGAGGGGCTCTGTACAATCATTGTGCAAGGCTCGCTGCCAAACGTTGCGATCGCGGTTGAAGCTGGCATGCACGAAGCTGAACGGATTGGTGAGCTCAATGCAGTCATGGTTATTCCTCGGCCGTTGAATGACCTAGAGCGTAGCCTACCGAAGACTAAGCAAACCGAGAAGCCTCAAGAAGTACGGCTACCGCTCAATCTCGAAGAGCGTCAGAAAGAGCTGGTGCCGGTCGAAGCGCCGACTGTGGATGTGCAAGAGCAAAAGAAAATTGCTCTACCCGAGCTTTCCGATCTTTCAGAGCTGCCATAGCTTCAGGAGACTTAAGCGCAGGGACCGGATTATTATCAGGCCGCTATCTGCAACGCCAAAATTTCATAATTTTATGAAAATATCAAGTAGACCTCAGGCTGGGTCCCCTACTAGACGTTTTCTATCTTGTAGAGTGAGCTCATTAAAGACCCGTTAGATCTGAGTCAGCGAGCTTGTTTCGCGATGTCGGTTTGTGTTTC
>JAAHIA010000551.1 GCA_010671975.1 Leptolyngbya sp. SIO4C1
TAGAGCGATCGCAGCAATCTGCAAATCGTACGCCCCGATCGGAGTTCCTGCACTGGCAAGTTGCGCCCGGACTCTCCCAAGGGAGATCGCAGCCTCATCCCCAAACGGCAGAGAAATAAACTGCTTTAGAAATTCCTGTTGTCGCTCCAATGTCCGAGTCGGGTTATTGCTGCGCATTGCACCATAAAACAGCTCTGCTTTCACCACCGAACACACTGCCATTTCTTCCAGCAGCCGATCTCGTACCGCAGCTGACCGACCATTCAAATACACCACACAAACATTGGTATCCAGCAGATAGCGCATCTTTAATCAAAAGCTCCAGCCAGGTCATCATCAAGGGCCTCTGAAATGCCTTGATCATCCAGCCTGAACGGATCATCCGCACAGATCCCATAGAGCTGTGCTAGGGAGGAGGTCGTAGCCATTAACACCTGAACCGGCTGATAAATCACCATGACCTCTACCTCCCGATCAGTTAACCCAACCGGGATTTCGAGATGGAGGATACCATCTTGTCCCACATGCTGTCGTACCCTAACGCTCTCCATCCTGGTTAACTCCGTGCTTACAAACTGAATATCCTCACCTAATTCTTGCAAGATTCCCTGCAATTCTGCCATATCGGCCTCTAATTCCCCCATTGCCTCTTGAGCAAGAGCTGCGCTCATCTTCAATGCCTCCTAACTCAACACTCCTCTTAGCTATCCTTGACGAAACCCTCAAAGACGAACCTTAGGCCCGCTAGCATAGACCTATCAGCCCGTTTAACCCAAAAATCCGATGACCCTCTCCCAAATCGAAACCAAAGTTCGCTACCTGACCAACGCCGCTGGAGAAAAAACCGACGTTCTGGTTCCCGTAGACCTGTGGGAAGCTCTACTCGAAATCTTGCAAGCTAGTAGCGGCCTTGATTCCATTGACGAGCAAGAACCCAATAGCCAAATCTTGGCAGATCTGCAAATCGCCACCCGGCAAGCCCAAGCCGGTCAAACCTTCCCCATTTCTGAACTCTGGCAGGACATTACCGCTGAGTAACATGGCAGACGTTCGCTTTACCCTACCCTTCAAACGTCGCCTTAAATCCCTGGCCAAACGCTATCGCCAAATTCAGAAAGATATCCAGCCCATTATTGACGAGCTGCAAAAAGGAAATTTTATCGGTGATCGAATCACTGGCACATCCATAACCGCCTTCAAAGTTCGTGCTAAAAACAGCGATATTCCCACAGGCAAAAGCGGTGGATACCGTCTGATTTATCAAGTCCATTCGCCCGATAGCGTTTCATTACTGCTAATCTATGCCAAATCAGATCAAGCAGATGTGACCATTCAAGAACTAGAAGATGCTATCCAAAAAGCTTTAGAAGAATAATTGGATTCGTAGCTTCGCTTCTCGCAGAGTACCAGCGGCCCATTCGCCCCGGACGAAGCCAAGAAATTCCCCTAACCCCCAATAGACGGTCATTATAGCAGTTGTCAATAAGCCCTTCTACTTTGACTCAGTAGTCATGCCTTATCTGGTCATAGCCTCTCTGAGGGAATATCAAGCCTCGGCAGCAACGTCGGTCTGCTCAAGAACTGGGTCGAAGATGATGGTGTACTGCGTGGGTGGATTATCCTGGCGTAGAACTCGCATGTGGGCATCTGCATCATTGCGGCGACGAAACCGAGCCACGACCCGATGCTGCATCTGAGGCAGCTGCTGAATGATGCACCAGGGATGCAACTGCTGACGGTAGACCGTCTCATCCTGATGAGCACTGGATGATTCATGCAAAACGCGATCAATGACGCCTAGCAGATAGGACGCTTCACTATCAGGTGGATGCAGAGCCCAGGCGCTGATCGGCGCGGGCTGATAGGTCAGTCGGTAGGGTTTACCGTTGTGGCGATGAATAATCCAGGTAGCTTGCTTGGGCAGTTTTTGGAGGCGATCGCCCTCCTCTGCTAGAGCGGCTCGAATCAGTTCAATTTCTGCTGCGACCTTTTGACCTCGGCTCATATGACTTCTCCAACTGTATGGACTTCTGAAAACTGAAGCCAACCTAGCGAGGAGATTTTTTACAAAACAGGTCACGGTGACATTGACTTTTTTGAGATTGTATACGTTAGTCCTCTTGATCGATAGGGCAAAGAGCCTCCCGCAGGTTTTCTGGAATCTGATCGAAGTTATCCAAAAGGAAGTCCATCAGAGCCAGGTGGCGGAGATCAACTGCATTAGGTCGGCGGTAGCTGCGGCCTTTGCGAAACCAGCGGTGAACGGTAGAGACAGAGCGAGAGCAGATGGCAGCGATGTCTTCCTGGCTGACCTGCCATTTGGCATAGAAGGTTTGAGGTGTCATGCCAAGCTGACAATAGCTGTACCAGTCAATCAGGAGCTGTTCACGGGGCGTTAGCGGACGAGGCTTCATAGGACCAGCTCCGTTTCGAGAGGTTCGAGGTCGTCTTCCCAGGCGATGTCAGCCCTGACCCAAGTAAAACTGGGGGAGTCGGGGTCGAGCCAGATGAGGTAGCACCATCGCCAGCGGCAGCAGTGAGGGGCAAAGCTATAAAATCTGCCGATGATGATGCCCCAATCAGTCGTGTTGGTATTGGTTTTCCAACGGAGGCGATCGCCATAGAGAAATCGAGGCATCTCGACATCAGGGAAGGTAGTCGGTAAGTCAGTAGCCGGAGGAGGAATCTGCAGTTTGGTGAGGGGCGTAAAGGTATTGAGTGGGGTGTGGCGGATGGTGTCTAGATAGGTGGTAAGGCAGTTGCCATTTAGATTAGCAGCAAGGGTCTGGATAAGGATGGCGCGAGGGATCCGGTTTCTGTGGGCTGGAGGGCGACCTAGGTGGCATCAAAGTGGGCATCAGAGTGGGTTCTGATGCAG
>JAAHIA010000552.1 GCA_010671975.1 Leptolyngbya sp. SIO4C1
GTTTGGATCCCTGCCTGTCGTTTCGCCTGTTAGTCTCAATTTGAGCCTGGTTAGTCTCTATCAAATGACACTTAACACGACAACACCTCTGTCGCGTCACGTCTAACCCCCTTGACATCTAACAGTTAAGCGGAGCGTCTTTGTTTGCAGACCGAATGCGGTTTGCAACTGTAGCGGGAGAAATTTCTAACGCGGCGAGCTGGGTCGGGTCCAGCTGGATCTGAATAACCTCGTCTCGCGCACCGCTTAAGTTAACTTCGGTGACGCCAGCGACTTTCTCCAGCCGGTCTTGCAAAATTTTGGCCGATTGGGACAGTACAACTGGGTCTAAGTCGCCAAATAGTGCCAGGGTCAAAATCGGCGCATCGCTGACGGATATCTGCTGTACGGCAGGTGGTTCAGCGTCTCTGGGCAGGTTAGGTTCAGCTTTAGCAACCGCGTCCCGCAGCTTTTGGATAGACTGACCCACATCAACATCGGTTCGAAACTCTGCGTTGATGAGCGAGAATCCACTAAAAGAGGCGCTATCAAGGCTTTTGAGCCCTTCAACGGATTTGACCTGTTTTTCAATTTCGTTAGTAATTTGCTGCTCAATGGTTTCAGGGTCTGCACCGCTCCAGGCTGTCGTGATACTCGCGATCGCAACCTCAATATCAGGATTGGATTCCTTGATCATCGAGCTGTAACCCAGCAGTCCACCGACAACTAGTAAAATGGCTAGTAGTATCCCAAAAACAGACCGTAAGAAAAAAAATCGGGATAAGGGCGAAGCCTTCAAAGGCTTGTGGGCCGAAAAAGCAGAGGGCGGGGGCTCTAGCAATGGTTTATTTTGATTCATCGCCTATTCTCCCCTCGCTCTGAGATTGTCTGAAACGACTCTGACAGTAGCCCCGTCAACTATTCCACTTTGACCTTCTATAACGAGCCGCTCCCCCGGACTAACGCCTGCTAGGATTTCTCTTGCGTCTAACCCCTCTATCCCCAACGTGACTTCTCGCTGCTCTACTACACTGTCTTCACGCACAACGAAAACGTAAGGTACCTGATTGCGAAAAACGACTGCATTCAGCGGGACCGTGACAGCTGATTGCTTTTCCTCCACAGCAATCCAAAGCGTCACGCTTTCACCATGCTGAAGGTTGGTAAAACCGTTACTAACCTGAGCAATAACATCAATAGAGCGGTTACCCGGACTAATGGCTGGCGTTACCGAATAGACATCGCCCCCCGCCTCGGCGGTTTCTACCAGACTGTTATTGGCGTTGACAAGCTGAGTTGTATTGGGTGTTATCAGAGTGGTTTGACCCGGCTGTATGCGATCTCTTGACGAGGCCGATAGCTCAGCCACAACTTCAAAGTTATTGGGGTCGATCACGACAATTGGCACTCTGTTCAGCAGCTCCTGGTAATTCCCCAGCTGTGACGACACTGACTGAAGACTATAGTATTCGTTCTCGCGAATGTTCATATAGGCCACAACCCCATCAAAAGGGGCGTAGAGTCGCGTTCCTTCTAAGGCGATTTCTGCCTGTTCTAACTCAGTTAATGCTGTTGTAATTTGAGATTCGACGGCCTGTAGTTGCTGCTGAGCAGAGGCGACCTGGGCCTGCGCCGTATCTACCTGGGCCTGCATTGAGATGACCTGAGCCGTTGCGGCCTGGACTTGTGCCTCTGCATCAAGCACCGTGCCCACACGGGTATCTAGATCGCTATTAGAAATTGCCCCTCGGTCAAAGAGCTGCTGATACCGTTGTTGCTCGGTTTGGGCCAGCCGAAGCGCCGAAGCGGCTTGTTGTCGCTGAGCATCTATTTGCGCGACTTGCGCTCTTGCTGAAGCGACTTGGGCTTCTGCTTGGGCAACACCGGCAGAAGCCACCCCCTTTTGCCGACGTGCTTCGTTGACAGCAGACCGCGCTCGAATGACTTCTGCCTGCAGCTGACGGTCATCAATCTGAGCTAAGAGCTCACCCTCTGCGACAGTATCGCCTGCCCTCAGATTTCGCCCTTCCCGGTCTGTAATGTAGGTAATATCGCCGTCCACATCAAAGGCCAAGTGCTTGAATCGTGTGGCTTGTACAGTACCCTCGCTCGATACCCAAGACTGAATGGCAGCTTCTTCAGCTGCAACGGTGCGGACGCTAATGGGGGCCTGCGCCTCGACGACGGCAGTTTCACTATTCTTGGTTTGAAGACGGTAGACAGTGAGCCCGCCTGTCGCCAACAGCAGACCCAAGATCGGCAATGTCCACCAGCGTATTCTTCGCTTAGTGGGCGGGGTTGGGGGCGCTACGGCAACGTCTGTCTCCGTAGCAAGCATTTCCGCAAAGTCTGTGACATTGGGAGGGTCATTTGCTCCTTGCGTTGCCGCTTGAGGGAGCGGGTCTGAGTTTTGTTTAGGCATGTGACCGTAACCGTAAGGCCGTGTGACTGAGCAGTCATATGACTGCTCAGTCACATATTAGCGCTAAAGTGCCCCCTGCAGCATACTCCTTCAGAATTAGATAAAAAGGAGGCTGTTGATGGGGTATTCAGGGCTCTGTCTCTCCCCCTGACAGTAACCGTAGGGTTGAGTTACGGCCTCAAGATGAAAGGATGCCTGAAATAATTTCGAGCAGCGCCGCGAGGCTACTTACTGCCCATGCCACGCTCAAACACTTGAATAAGCTGGTCGTATATTGCCTCCACGGCTTGCATGTCAATATTGATTTCTTCGCTTTTTGCCAGCTGGTGGGTGTCCATTGCCAGCTTCTCAGGGATGAAGTAGCGAAGATTATTACTAGCGGTCACGATAATATACGTCGCTAAATCTGGATCTAACTCTGGTCGTAGATCTCCATTGGCAATACCTTTTTCGACTAACTCAAAAA
>JAAHIA010000553.1 GCA_010671975.1 Leptolyngbya sp. SIO4C1
AAATGGCGAATTGAGATTTGCTGGAGTTCCGCCGTGTCCTCTTCCGATTCAGAAATGCCTGAATCTGATTACCGATATCTGCTTCAAATGAAGCGAACTTGAACTGCTTCGGGGCCTGCAGCCTCGCAATCATCTCTTTGCAGGCAGCCAGCTCGACGCAGATACGTTCAATCTCTTTAGCCGTGCGCTCAATCACGCCATTGACCTTCCGGCGCTCGTCGGTGAGCACTTCATCGCGGGTATTGATGGCTTTCTGGGCCGCCTCGCCTAGCTTGCCGTACTGCTGTTGAGCATCTGAGATTGCAGCTTTCTTTGCCTCTACTGCTGACAGCGCCGTCTTAGTGGCTTTGACTGCTTTCTGCTCGTACTCAACCTGCATCGCAGCTCTATCTGCGATCGCAGCGTCCAATCGGGTTTGCATCTCATCCACGAGCTTCTTGGCCTCAGCCATCGCCTGGCGCTGCGCTTCTAGCTGTATCCGCCCCTGATAGGTATCGGCTTCGGTCTTGAGACGGGCCTGATACGCTTCTAGTTTGGCCTCAACGCTATCTAGTTCGCGCTGGCGCCTTGATAGCTCCTCACGCTCCTGCTCGGCCTGCTGGAGCGTGCGTTCCATCTCGGCTTTATCTAGCTGCTGAGTCCGCAGCTGCGCCTGATGGCGGCGTTCGCTCAGCGCTGATACGGCACCGACCGCTAGCAGGCTGTATGAGGCATTTTCACCAATCCGATACAGCAGCGGCTCAGACGACAGCGTCAACGTGGCTGAGAGGGCAAGTGAACCGGCCCATAGGCTGAACAGCGGGTGACGGGTGACGAGGGTTCCTATTGCCGTCAGCATTTGAAACTGAAGCGGGTTTTGTGATTGAGGACGGTACATGGTGCATAAGTCCTTCGTTCGGATTAATTTAAGGGGACAGGGCTCGTGGCTGAGCGCTATCACAGCCTTGATTTACAGACTGCTGTAGCTACCGCCGACGCCCGCGCCTTTAAGCGTGGCAAAGTCGTTCTGAGAAGCCATCAGCCGCGCGTTGTTCTCAGCTCGGATGGCTTCAATTTCTAGGCTCATGCCTTCGATGATGGCCTGACCTTTTTCAGCTTCAAGCTCGACCAGCGTGCGGGCGTTGCTGTTGACGATGCTCTGACGCTGCTGCTCAATCTGAACGCCTTCGGTTTTGGCGATGATGAGTTTGCCGACTTCAATCGCCTGCTGCAGCTTCAGTCCTTCATTCTCAATGCCTTGGTATTTCACCTGGGTCTGCGCCTGAATCAAGGCTGCATCGGCATAGAGGCTCTCTACCTTTTCGGCCTTGACCTTATTCTTGGCGACTAGCTCAGCCACTTCCCACGCGCGGGCCTGTTCGGTCGCGATGCCTTTGAGCTCGTGATAGGTCGCGATATCGTAGCCGGGGACAGTCTCAGGTGGCGCAAAAGGCGTTTTGGGATCGAAGGCAGCGGCCTTAAATAGCGCGTCTGTAAACTGCTCGGACTCATTCTGAGTTGCGTTCAGGCGATTCAGCAGGTCATTGGCATCGTCTAGCGCCTGCTGAGCCAAACGCTCTCGGTCTTGCTCCGCTTCGAGCGTGATTTTGTCGAGGATATCTGGGTCTAGTTCAAGTGGCATGGTGGGGCTCCTTAAGCAATGTGCTCTATCGACTGGGGGAAGTGGCTTTGGCGCGGCGCTAGCTTGATATCGAGTCGGATAATCTGACCGATTAGAAAGCCAACCAGAATCCAGAAAAAGGCTTGATACCAGCTACCGCGACCGTAGCGACCGTAGCGGTTGTACATAACGGCTTCGTCTCCTGCGACGGTGATTGGGGCCTGCTAGGACTGAGCCTGCAATGAAGGCAATGACGGACGGCGACCGGCAGCAGTAGCAGCAGGACAGGGTTCATGAGGGCAGCTCCTCTGCAATGATGGGCAAGGGCTCGAACGTACTCATCAGACGCTCGGAGTCGGGATCTAATTCGTACCGATAGAGCCGTTCATTCAGAAAAATAGGCATAGTCACTCAACAGCTGATACACACGAGTGCTCATGGTCAGTCTCCATAGACGCTTGAGGGGCTTGTACTCGGGCGGCTGGTCACCGGCGGCGAGCCGATGAGTAGCAACATCTGAATGCAGCCTGCGATCGCTAAGCCGCCTAGGACTCCGATGACAAAGCACTGACGGTAGCGGGCTTTCCCAGGCGCTGTTGCTCGGCCACCGCCGCTCCTAGCTGCTGAGTCGCCTGATTGAGCTGAGCGCCTTGCACTCGGCTGTCGATTTTGTACTCAATCGCAGCGTCTCGCAGCTGCTGATTAGACAGCTGAATAGTCTGAAGGGCTTGGTTGGTCGCTGCTAGCTTCTGGACCTGCTGTTGCCGGTGAGCATCCATAGCACCCACGATCTGCTGATTCTGGGCGAGGACTGACTGAGCCAGCGTCAACGGGTCATCGTAGCTGAGTACATCAGTCTCAGAGCGTAGTGCGTCTAGGGCAAAGCCGTTGTTGAGCTGTGGCGTAGGTAGTGTGACCTGATGATTGCCGTCATAGATCTGCACCTCAGCAGGCACCGGTGTGGACTGTTCAGGTGCAGACTGCGGCTGTGATGCAAACTCAAGAATTTTCTTTATAGCGTCAGCGTCATACTCTTTGCGCTTACCAATCTTCTCGAAGGTCAATTCACCATACTTATCAACCGCCAAATCACGCCACTTTCCAACGGCTTGCGGAGTTACGCCTTGCTCACGTGCAATATCTGCTAAGGTCGTCATTTTTCTTAACCCTTAGTGAAAGTTTAGTAAATCATTAACAACCGTTTAGCAAAAATTTAGCAATGGTTGACAATTGCTAAGTTATCGCTAAACTTTTACTATGTC
>JAAHIA010000554.1 GCA_010671975.1 Leptolyngbya sp. SIO4C1
TGTCGTTTAGCAAGCAGGCTTAGCAAAATGCACACAGTCTTAGACACTGATACAAGCGTAGTTGACTGGATACAGTCTATGGTCAACGAAGTTTATGATCCCTGTGGCTTAGCGCAGGGGCTATCCATTGGCCTGGTCGATATGGGGCTGATTCGAGAGATTAACCTCCAGTCAACTGAGGAGGGATGGAAGACGTCGCTCACCATTCGATTTACCTCTGCTGGATGTTTTTACTTTCCGTATTTTGAGCGAGAGATACGTTCTCGGATAGAACCGCACCCGCAAATCAAATCTCTAGATATCAAATGGGACGATGCAATCGATTGGACGCCCGAAGATCTCAGTGAAGCCGCTAAGTTTAAGTTCAATCAGCATAGCCGGAGGTTAGCTGCTAGTATCGCGCAGCGATCGCACAGCAGCTAATCGTAGTCGCCACCATACGTTGCCACTAAAAAACTTTGACCACATCCAGATCTGTAGTTTGCTGTGAGGAAAGCACTCACGTTTCTAAGCTGGATGTGGTTTAGTGCACGCTAAAAAATCTCTATACAGCTAGAGACATTTCTAGTTGCAAAGCTTGATGACACACCATAGCTAGCGAGGAATTGACCACTATGCCGCCTATCTTATTTGTGCTAGACGACGATCTCGATGTGCTGAACGCTATCAAGCGCGATTTGCGCTACGAATATGGAAAACATTTTCGAGTATTAGGAGCCACCTCCGGTGCCGCAGCGCTTGAAACCTTGAAAAACCTAAAGCTGCGCAACGAATCCGTTAGCCTGTTGATATCAGATCAGCGCATGCCGCAGATGACAGGGATAGAATTTTTTGAGCAAGCGCTCTCAATCTTCCCAACTGCCAAACAGGTCTTAATTACAGCTTACACAGATACAGATACAGCAGTCTATGCAATCAATCAAACGAAGATTGACTATTTCTTATCAAAGCCCTGGACGCCTCCAGAGCTAAACCTCTATCCCATCATCAGCGATTTACTCGAAGACTGGTCCGCATCGTTTGAGCTGCCGTGCAGAGGGATTCGGGTGATTGGCTATCGAAGATTGCCTCAGTCTTATCAAATTAGAGACTTTTTGACGCGTCATCAAATACCCTATCACTGGCTCGATGTTGATACCGATCGAGAGGCTAGCCTTTTGTGCAACTGCGTGATGCCCAATCAGGCAGAATGGCCTTTAGTTCTCTTTCCAGACGGCTCACATTTAGTAAAACCCGAAAATGCTGAAATTGCCGAAAAACTCGGGCTCAAGACGCGACCTGAGCGTTCGTTCTACGATCTAGTGATTGTGGGGGGAGGACCCTCTGGCCTGGCGGCGGCTGTCTACGGTGCATCGGAAGGGCTGCACACCGTTATGGTAGAGAGAGAAGCTCCCGGCGGCCAAGCGGGAACAAGCTCTAAAATTGAAAATTATCTGGGATTTCCATCGGGACTGAGTGGAGCAGATCTAGCTAGACGGGCTGTGGCTCAGGCCAAGCGGTTTGGTGTAGAAATTCTCTCTCCTCAAGAAGTAACGAGCATACAGATTGAAGATCCCTATCGGATTGCCAGGTTAAAAGATGGGACTGAGCTCAGCTGTCACGCGCTTTTAATTGCGACTGGCGTCACCTATCGCAAGCTAGATATTCCTGGCCTTGAGGCACTATGCGGAGCAGGCATTTATTACGGAGCTGCTACCACTGAGGCGTCTGCCTGCCAAGGAGAAGACGTCTACATTGTAGGCGGCGCCAATTCTGCTGGGCAAGCGGCTATTCACTGCGCCCAATATGCCCGCAGCGTCGTTCTTCTAGTGCGAGGCAGTTCACTAGAAAAAAGCATGTCTCAGTATTTGATCGATCAGATCAGGGAGACTCAAAATATTACAGTGTGGTTGCACTCCAATGTGGTGGCGGTAAAAGGCCAGCCGAGTCTCGAAGCAATTACTGTCGCTGATTCTCTCACTGGAGAGACTAAAACGGTCTCAACCACTCGCCTTTTCATTTTTATTGGCGCAATCCCACATACGGATTGGCTAGGCGACTTAGTGGAGCGAGATCGGTGTGGTTTTGTTTTGACGGGTCCGGATCTGACGCAGATTGAGCGCTGCTCTCGTAAGTGGCCGCTGAAGCGCGACCCGCTTTTACTCGAAATGAGCGTGCCTGGCATGTTTGCTGTCGGAGATGTGCGTCATAAATCGGTTAAGCGAGTGGCGTCTGCCGTGGGTGAAGGCGCGATCGCAGTACAGCTCATACATCAGTACCTCAGCAGCATTTGATCATGATAGATGTCGAAAGCTTACAGCAAATTCCTCATTTTGCCGCTCTATCCAAACAGCAGTTAGGCTGGCTGATCAAGCAGGGCAATCAGATCGCCCTCAATCCGGGCGATCTATTAATTTCTGAAGGCGATCCGCCCAAATGCTTTTACATTTTGCTCCAAGGCCAGCTGCAGAGCGTTCAGAACATCGCAAAGGAAGAGATTGGCTTTGCCAGCTACGGTCCTGGAAGCTCGCTGGGAGAGATACATATTGCCTTAGAAAGCGCTCATTTGAGCGACGTACGGGCGCTGATGCACTGTCAGCTCTTCGAGCTAGGCAAAGAAGCCTTTTGCCAAGTGCTGGCTACATTTCCCTCCGTCAAGCGATACATCATCTCCAAAATGGAGCAGCATTTGCATGCGGTTCAAAGCATTCAATATCATGAAAAGCTGGTTGGACTAGGCACGCTAGCCGCTGGCTTTGCCCATGAGCTGAACAATCCTGCCGTGGCCGGTAATCGAGCTGTCGAGCATCTGCGTGAACATTTTGAGCGACTACAGCTGCCAAGCACCGAGGTGGCCAGATCGCTGCTGA
>JAAHIA010000555.1 GCA_010671975.1 Leptolyngbya sp. SIO4C1
TAGGGGTGCTTCCAATGATATTTAGTTGGAAAATTTAAAATCCAAGGAGTGCCGTAGTCTTTGTAAAGATACGGTCTACCGACTTCCACTTTTTTCTGGCTGCACCGCTCCACGTAATCCCTCTCCATTTGAGGAAATCTCAACTGGAACTCCAAGGCAAGCCCAGCACCCATAACGCCTACGCAGTTAACCGTGTTGACGATCGTTTGAGCACCGACATTAAAAACCGTGGTGTCAGTATAGCGAAGCATGGGCACTAGAAATAGAAATCTCGATTGACTTTTCCTATGATAAGGGTTCCCTGCTTGGCTGCAATGATTGTTTCACGATGCTTATTAGAGTAACAAAATACCACTTGAATTCGGCTTGACTCGATTTGCGGGTGGACAAGCACCTCAGCGCATTTTATGCGTTTACCGTCTTCAATATCTGTCCAATTTCTTGCTCTAATTGAACTCCACGGCAAACGGTCAAGCATTGAAGTGCCTGTATAAAAAAAGGTTCCGCTTGCCGCAGCATTTCCATCCGTAAAGATAATATCAGGCTCTGACAGAAGTAGTGGGTCAAGCCCCAATATCACGATGTCCTCCTGTATTTCCCGCCGCCTGTAAAGCATCGGATTTCTTGGTGAGAAATATAGGGGAACGTATTCATGCAGAGGTCTGTTGTAAAAAGGATCTACCGTACCTGCTCTAATGTCCTGAACATTGGGATCTGAAATGTCTGCTTCTATCAGTCCTCGCCTGTACGCTTCGTTATGAGACAACAAACCGTTCTCAATAATGGAAGCAAGGTTGTCTATGTAGGTCATGTGGTACAGGTAATCTATACCGTGCCTTTGAAGGTACTCCATCTGGACTTTACGTGTTTAACTTTTCCCCAGTGTTCCCCTGCTCACAGCGCAGTCTAACGCTCAGCATCAGCGGCGGCGCGCAGCGCCGTCCGCTGCATGCTGTTGTTAGGCGCGCCGGTTGCACCGCAAGGTTTTGATATATCAGAGCCCCTGCGATGGATCATCGAGCGCCCGTTGGCGCTGTGCGTCTCTGCGCGCAAGCGACTTCCCGACGATTGCGAACCCGCGTTCGTCGAGTTTCGCACGCAGATAATCCTTCCAACGACCGGAGTCATCGACATGATCGAATACAACTCCGTCCAAGTCTGAGGGGCGCTCGAAGTTTGGGAACACCTTGGGTGGCGACCGATAGAGCACGAAGACATTCTCCCAGCCCAGGTGGCCGTAGAAGAAGCCGAGTTCGAGTATCACGTTCTGGCGCGCTCGAAACTGCAGGGATCGCTCAGCTACACCATCGGATTCGTATTGAACGCGGGATGCGCCGAGGTCGTCAGCTGTCAGGAGCACGAGGGCAAAGCGCGTCTCCTTTCCCCACTGCATGAACTTCTGAAAAAGAGACTGCGCGGCGCCACCGATTCGCCGCAGGACCACGGCCTCGACGCCAAGCTCCTTCAAGTAGCCTTCGACCTCGCCGAGGAATGTATCGTCGTGTCCGTGAACGACGAAGACGGAACGGGGCGGCACTGCAGTCGTTGTCGCTGATGTGGCCTGCTTCCTTGCATCCCCGGCGAGCGAGTCGGCCAGCTCACGATTGAGGACACGGGCGGATGCGGCCGGGCGTTCGCGCCGTTTCTCACGGGTGAGAGCCTGCGAGATGACGCGCGCAGCGCGCTCGATCTCAACGGGGTCTGCTTCTGTGATTCTGACCGTCTGGATGCCACCAATCAGCAGTTGAAGGTCCGGCGGGACGGCAAGAAACTGGTCCAAGACCACTGGAATAATCAGGCGCCGCGCCGTCGAGAAAGCCTGGAGTTCGCGGCGAACGGATTGAGATCGCGTGCTGACGGATGAGAGGAAGACCAGGAGACCTGTCGCCCTGTCGAGCGCGTCGGCTATTTGGTCGTTCCAGCGGTCACCGGGCTTGAGGGCCTCGATGTCGAGCCAGACATCGACTCCCTCCTGGCGAATCGCTTCGAGAATGGGCTTGACTGCAGAGTAGTCTTCTCGCGCATACGACGCGAAGAGCATCGGCCTTGACGGATCTCTGGAGGCGGGCGAGCCCGACCGTGTCGGAGTCTTCTCGCGCACTTCATCAGTGGATGGGGTCGACAACAGGATGGCGCGGAGGATGGCGACCTTCTCGCTGTGGCCTTCGGCGTGGGAGAACTCGTAGAACGCTTCAGAATGGACGTTCGTCGGCCCCGGCCCGAGGAAAGCGTCGATCAGACGTTTGACCTCGGCTGCCCACGCTCGCTGCGTCTCGGTGTTCTCGCCTAAATGGTCAGCCTGTTCGAGGAGGCGCCCAAGCTCTTTACGTACAGTGTTCATTTGGGAAGCCTAACTCATTATTAGAGGGAAAGTTTCCACCTATCTACCCTATCTAGCAGATTAGGTAGAAATATTTCTGCCTAAGATCCCCATATGGGTGATTGGGTGGAAATACGTCAGCCTAATCCGCCTATATGGGTGATTAGGTGGAAAGTTTCAGCATAATCATCTCTGCTGTGTTGGAGTTAAAGTTTTAAAAATTATTCATCCCACAGCGATCGCACCCCTCACCCATCCTCTCTCCACCATGTCCGCAGTCCCAAACACCTAGTTGACTGCGGGGCTAAATTTCTCTTACTGTAAGCCTAAGCCGCTGTTTCAGCGGTTTGTCAGATCCTGAAGCTTAGCGCTGCCCGCCGGTACTGGCAATACCGAACGAGCAGCTAGCCCTGCCCAAACTGGAGTCGCAGTTCGGACTGAGCTACGTTGATGGTACAGCGTGGCCACCCCGATTGTGCAACAGCAGCGGGGTGGCTAAGTTTTAGGTCTGATATCCTACGCCC
>JAAHIA010000556.1 GCA_010671975.1 Leptolyngbya sp. SIO4C1
TTCTTCAACTTTTCCCTACGTCAGCTATGTGAACACAGTTGGTATCTCTCTGAAAAAACCGTATAGCTCAAAATTCAGATATAGATACCGATTTGTAAATTATTAGCTCTGATTAGCAATCATCAACTTTTATAAAGATAATTGATATTACTAATAGTCTATCCCCACTGTATTTTTACAGAGTTAAAAAAAGAGATCTATAATTGTTTTGTAAAGATTAAAAGGGCGCTGACCGCTTTGTTAAAGAAGCCATAAAGAGGTTTCTTTATACATCGCAACAATCGCGCATGCTGGTGGTCTGTTCCATAGAGTCTCTTTTCAACCTGAAGGATGGGTGTTAGAAATACTGAGGCTGAAAGTTTAAGAAAAAATAGAGTCCGCTTTCTTGTAAAGAATCATTAGACCTGCTGTCGTTCACCAGCGGTATGCCAAAGTCTATCCGAGCAAACCACTCGGGTGATGCCTGCCAGCGCAGTCCCAATCCGGTACCGAGTAAAAATGACGGATCTGGGTCTGCTGTACGATTGTTCCAGCCTGTTCCGGCTTCAATAAAGGGCGTAAGCTGCAGGTAGTTTGGATCGTTAGATAGCGGCACGCGAAACTCTAGCGACCCCGTCAGAGCATTATCGGTAACAATCTGGTTCTGCGTATAGCCGCGTACGGTGCCAATTCCACCAATGCTAAACCGCTCAATCGGCAGCAGCGAATCTGGCGTTAGCTGAGCATTTAGTCGCGCTAGCATCAGCAGGCGAGGCGACATCTGCTCTACCCATTGAAACTGACCCTGCCAGGCAAAAAAGCGACCGTCGGTACCGCTATCGTTTACCGTCGCGTCAAATAGATCAAGCCCCACGCTGAACTGCGATCGCGCTGCTAGGACTCGTTTACTGTCTCGCTTCACCCAGTCTTGATAAAACCGCAGCACGCTCACCTGCGATCGCCCGTCCTCTGGCCCCACCGAAAAAGAAAAGGGCACGTCGTCTAAGATGAAGCTGCGGCTGCGTCGCAAGTCAAAGTCGAGCCCGAGGGCAAATTCTTCTGCCGGGCTGCGCCACAGCGGCTGTCGCCAGCCCACAGAGACGGTGGTTGTGTCGCTGCGAATGCCAATATCATCGAACGGTGCTTCAACAATGCGGCTATCGCTGTTATTAAAGCGGGCCTGCAGAGTGCCGTCTGCAGCATTGATGGGGACTTCATAGCGAACGTCATATAAAGTCAGCCCTTCGCTGAAGCTAAAAGCGCCCGATAGCCGATCGCCAATGCCTAGCAGATTGGCATAGCCAGCTGAGATGGTGCCTTCTTCTGAACCAATGCTGGGGGCGCGATAGTTGTCAGCGGCAAAGGCTAAATCGAAGGGATCGGCCTCCTGCACGTCTAAAATTAGCAGGCTTAGGCCCGGTGCGCTGCCGGCAGTCAGCTCAGCGTTCACCTGGTCGAGCCGCGAATCGAGCTGCAGTAGCTGCAGGCCAGTTTCTAATTCCGCCTGATTGAGCGGCGGATCGACGGCGCGAGCGATGCGATCGCGCAGATAGCTGCTGCGAAGCCGACTGAGCCCGTTGATTTGAATGTCTTCAACCTGACCCTCTACGACCTGAATCTGCACGCTGCCGTCACTGAGATCCTGATTATTCGGCAGAAACGCGCCTGAGGTGATATAGCCTGCCTCAACATAGAGCTGCGTGATGCGCGATCGCAGCGTCAGCAAATCGCTCAGCGTAATCGGCTGGTTGAGATAGCAGTCAATCTGAGCTGCGATCGCCTCGTCTAGTACCGTGCTGCCAACTACTTCAATTTCAGTGACAATGAAGCTTGGCTCTGGTGTCACGGCCAGCGGGGGACAGACTGCGAGATCTCTGATATCTGTCTCTTCAGCCGGCAATACCTGCAAAGGCACTGCGGGCGGTAGCGGCTCAGGCTCGAGCGGCTCAGGAGCCGGCAGCGTTGGCTCAATCGGTGAAGGTAAACTCTCCTGACTGCGGCTGCCGTTCTCGGGAATTTGTGCACTAACAGGCGACATCGCGCCGGTCAACGTTAAGCAGGCTGTGATAAAACCAACAAAGCGCTTGATAGGAAACTCAGCGTACCGCATTCGACGCAGCGAAATTCTAGGAACCATCGGGAACACAGATTTTAGTTAATCAAAGAATACAGAGTTTCCTATCAAATCACTAGACTTTGTTTATAATCGGTAAATTTTAAACCCGACTGGGTTCAGACAAGTGCTGCATTGAGCTTCAAATTTTGGTCAGACGAGATGCAAAAAAACGCGGAGAGCCTGTTGTTTAGGCAATCTCCGCGTTCGTTCTACGTCTCGATGTCACTCGCTCGTCAATCTCATACAGCTGCTTATCGACGCGGCGTCGACCCTAGCACAGCACCGCAGTAAGCGGCGTCACAGTCATACATCGTAATATCAACCTGATAAGTTTCATTGGCCTCAATATTGCGAATTAATACCTCTGCATAGCTATCCGGCGTGGTGTCTTCTCCTACTAGACGGCCATACTCATCGTAGATTCGCAGATCAAGGTCGGCGCAGTCAGAGTCGCATTCTGCCACAAAAGCGTGATTCTCGCCCATGCTCAGATCGGTCTCATCAAAGGTGATATAGGTGGTCTCAGTTTCTCCAGCGTCGATTTGATAACAGAAGTAGAAAGGCGGGGTATAGCCCAGCTTGGTCTTGAGATAGTCAATTGCCTGCTGCGCCCATTCGTTGCTGCAGGTGACCGACTCTGCTCGCGCAGCTTGAGCGCCCAAGCCAGGTAGTAAGCCTAAGCTAGCCGTTGCGCCGAAGGCAGTTGCAGCAACCGCTGTCACGAGACGTTTGAAGCCTTTCTACTTA
>JAAHIA010000557.1 GCA_010671975.1 Leptolyngbya sp. SIO4C1
TGCTGCACTATTCTCGGCTAGGGAGAACCACCATCTCTATTCAATCAGTCGATTTAAGCCGGCTGCTTGACAATGTGATTGAAATGCTCAACATGAGTCAGCCGTTGACTGTAGAGTTTCGAATGCCTCGCAGCGGCTCTTTTAGATCGTGAGAAGCAATGTAGGCAAACGAATCTAGCTCGCTGTTGCTGCGCGCTAGCTCCAGGTTTACCTCGGATAGCTCATCTGCTTTTTGCAGCACGATGCCAATGGCCGAGCTGCGCAGCTCCTGAGCCGCCTCAATGTCATAAGGCTGCCAAGGCAGCGACTGCTGATATACGGTCTCCTGCCATCGCTCAAACGACTGCCGAGGCGAGAGATAAACGTCCCCATCCTGAGCTATTTCAGCTGGCTTGTTGGGATTGCCTCCCCAGCTAACCGTCCGCACCACCTCAGGCCGAAACCAGAGCACGTAGATTTTCTGAGCCTGTGAGAGCAGCATGGCCAACAGGCCGCTCACGGCCAGCTCAGCCGCTGGGGGATACACTGTCGAGAGCGCATGGGTGTGGTAAACGGTTGAGCTAGCAAACTGAGTGCCCACCCAATCAGCTAGCGCCGCAACCTCAGCCTCGGTTGGGGTTTTACCGAGCAGCGCGATTCGACCGCTGTCGCAGATAGCAGCGCCTTCAGCATTGACTAGCTCAAGCAAGTCCTCGACGCGAGCCGTCAACCCTTCCATCAGAGAGCGGGCATAGGACATCGATGTCACAAACCGCGCCTGAATTTCTCTGAGCTTTACCCGATGATCGAGACCTTCGCAGTCTTCTTTAGCTGCCAGGTCAAAGGAGATGACCTGACCCAAAAACTCACAGATGGTTCGCAGCTCGTAAGACGGCCGGCGCGGACTTTGATGATGACAGGCGATCAGCCCCCACAGCCGACCATCGCGCAGCAGCGAGATCGACATTGAGGCGCAGACCCCCATATTCTGCAAATATTCTTGATGCAGCGGCGAAACGCTGCGCAGAATAGACAAGCTCATGTCTAGCGGTGCCTGAGTCACCGGATTGAGCGCGGGCACCAGCGGTACGGGCTCATAGCGGGCATCGGGAATCAGACGCAGCAAATTGAGCGTATAGAGATGCTTGGCCTGCTGAGGAATATCGCTAGCCGGATAGTGCAGCCCTAGATAGGGCATCAGGTCTTCCCGTACCGCCTCAGCCACCACGCTGCCGGCTCCCGTATCGTTGAACCGGTAGACCATGACGCGATCAAAGCCAGTCACAGCGCGCACTTCTTTAACCGCCGTGGCGCAGAGCTCGCTGAGGGTGGTGGTCCGCTGCAGCCGGTTTACCGGCGCTTTCACCAGCTGGTAGAAGTCAAAGAAGCTGACCGGCTGCTCGGCTGCAAGCGGCTCTAGCTCTAGCACAATGACCCCATCCACTCGATGCACCACGCCTTCAAAGGCGCGGTTCAAGGCTGCAAATTCAAGGCGCAGCGGATTAGTGCTGTCAAAGTCGGTTTCAAGACAAGCCCAAATCTGGTTAATCTGGGCCTCGCTCATGAGCTGACTGAGCGGCTGATTGAGCAGCGCCTCGGGCGGCTTACCCAAATGCACTTCGCTGTTTTGGCTGACCTGTAAAATTATCAGCTCCGACTGGCTGAGCACCAGCAGCACGCCGTGGGGCTGAACGGCGCTGGGCACATGAATGGGTTCGCGATCGCAATTAGTGAGATTGACCTCCTCAACCGCTAGCGTTGCATCAACCAGGCTGCTGATCTGTGCTTGAGTCTGCGTCAGACGATCTGAGGAAAGCATTGATTCGACTTGTGGCTATCAGACCTTTCGCACAGCGAAAAGCGAACATCAAAAAAATGACTAATTTCCAGTTTAACCATTCGTTCATCTATTTGGCGACAGCGATTGGCGACAGCGATACGGCTTTAACCAGCCGATAGCAGCGTCTGAATGCGCTCTGCGGTGAGCTGCGAAATCTGAGCCACAACTTCTACAGCCCCGGCCGCCGTGAGGCTGTCGGCATAGGTCTGTGCGTAGGTTGCATCTACCTGCGCGTGCGGCGGCAGCACCCCCACGCCTAGCCAGCGCCGCTGACCCGCTTGAGCCTGAGCCTGCTGCACGGTGTGCATATCTGCTGCTGTATCACCCGCGTAGAGCACTGGCACAGGTGACTGAACTGCCCATTTGGCCTCTAGCTGCGCCACGGCCATCAGCAGCCCGGTTGGGTCGGGCTTGCCAGGGGCGTCTTCCATCGCGATCAGCACTGGCTCACGCAGCCCCATCCGATACTGCAGCACGTAGCTGGCTGAGCCCCGAGTAGCGCCGCTAAAAAAGGCCCAGGGAATACCGTTTTGGGCCAGCTGATCCAAGTAGGCCGCGTTCATGAGCAGCGGCTCTTGAGCAATGTAGCCGGTCCACTGTGTGCTATCGGCCTTCTCTGGACCGCGATACCGCTGCTGAAAGAAGGTCACAATCTCGTCATAGCTCAGCTGCAGCTGCTCTCTCGCAATCCCCTGCTGCTCATAGTAGCGGTAGATCAGCTCCTGCGAAGCCTGCCAGTCGTTATTCCAGATGCCTTCGCGCTTGAGCCGATCGATCGCCTGCGAATCGGGGCGAAACTGCCCTTGGGTAAACTGCTCAACCGTGTCGGCAACGGCCCGCCGGTAGGAGCCACCGACGTCTCGAACCACGCCATCAATGTCAAAAATAGCCAGTGCGATCGCGCTCAAAGCCTGCTCTCAGTTAGGGTTTTCAGTCAGCCTCTATTGTCCCATTCGCAGGTCTTCTTCGCAGGTCTCCTTCGCAGGCCGCTAGACGAGTCAGGCCTGCGAAGGAGA
>JAAHIA010000558.1 GCA_010671975.1 Leptolyngbya sp. SIO4C1
CGATCATCTAGAGCACTACGGGCTCTAGATGATCGCGAGTCTGAATAATGATCCCAACCGTGCGCTCAATTAGCAGCCAAAACAGCAGGTATTTTAGAATGCCGTAGCCCATCACATAGGCCAAAGCAATTAGGCTGCTCTGAATCAGGATGATGCCGCTTAGATCTAAGGCCAGCTGAAGGCGCAGTCGCGGCTGAATCTCTTGTAGAGAGAGACCCTGCAGCAGCGTTTTGACAATCAGGCCGAGGCCGCTCAAGACAAAGATATCAATCATCCACTGATGGCGAGCGTACCAGCGTAAGAGGGCGGATGCCTGCTGGTATTCAGCTAGCGTCCATTGAATTCGCTCTGGATCGCGCAAATTTGTGCCGTTCCAACCGTGATGCAGTCGGTGGATCAGCGCATAGGTACCAAACGGCCAAACCATTGGCCAGGAGATGAGACGCGGCATCAGCGTATCAAACCAGCGCCAGCCGGTCAGCGTGCGATGAGTTGCATCGTGCGTGCTGATGAGCCAAAACGCATAGGCAATGCCAACCATTACCGTGAGGACCGTGAATAGGAAGGGATTAGGCGCTTGCCACGCGATCGCACTGAGTCCGACAACGGCGCTACCGATTAAAAGAAACCGCCTCAGCCCCTGACCAGGATGAACCCCATGCAGATCAGCAACAGCAGTGCGTAAATCTTGTTCTAAGCTGGTCGAGGTCTGCAAGTTCGCTACCATGCGCCTACCTCCCATTGCGCCTAAGTTTGACGCTCATGCTTGGATTATAGCGAGCGGCTCAAAGCAGCTTTAGAGAACTACATACTGAAGCTGGCCGTTAGCCTGCTCTAGGCAGCGGGCAAGCTGAGCTAGCAAACGTTTCTGCAGGAGCATCTCCATGGCAAGTGTGGGTCTAAACAAGTGGATCGTCAGCGGCAACCTAGCCGCCGATGCTGAGATAAAAACCGTTGACGTGCGCAGCGGCAAAACGGTGCAGGTAGCCGAGGCGACTATCTACGTACGGGGCATCAAAGATCGCGACAGCTCGTTTACAGTGGCGCTGAGCATCTGGGAGGGCTCGGCTGCCTGGCGTAGGCTGCCCTACCTGAAGAAAGGATCGCTGATTATTTGCACCGGCAGCGTGGAACCTAGTCCCTACATTTCTCGGCAGGACAATGCGCCTAAAGCCGGCCTGAAAATGACAGCCCTAGATATCGATCTAGACGTGGTGCGAAATCTAGAAGGCAATCTCTCAGCCGACCCGGCCGCAGCTGAAAATGGAAAAGCTGAAAATGGAAAAGCGGCAGTAGCAACTGCGTGAGACTAAGAACCCGATTTTTATTTAGTGACAGCAAACTCGGCTATCTGGTTCTAAGTAGCGGTCACAGCCGCTGCTAGCAGTTTTCTCAGCTTATTTGACAGAACCCAGAGAGATATTTTTTGAAAATGTTAACTGATCGCGTCAGTTTGGGTTGAATAGTCTTAACAGACGAACGTTTTATACAGAAACTTCGCGTTTTACAGCCAGCTTGATCTATACAGAAACCGACCGGCATGCTTTTCAAAGGATGCCGGTTTATGTTTTGAGCCGATAGGTATGAATTTGATAGGGTCTATTCGGACAGCTTGACACTGGCTGCTCAAGCAGGTTGACCGGCTGTGCGATCGCTAGCCCTAGCGCATTGCTCTGAACCAGCTGACCGCCCTGCCCGCTAGCATCGTAAGCTCGCAAAATAAACTCATCTGCGCTGTCTTCTGCTGGCTTAAAGGCCGCTAAAACTAAGTTGGCAGGAGATAGCTGTAAAAAGCTCCGGGCGGCAGGGGCCGCTAGCTGATTGCGAGCCTGCGTTTCAGGTGTGCGCGTAGTGAGGGGCAGGCTGAGCGCGCTGGCCTGCTGCGGTGTCTGCTGCCAGTTTCCCCGATGAGGATAAATTGCGTAGGTGAAATGATGCTGGCCCCGGTCGGCTTTTGGATCGGGCCAGAGCGGTGCCTTCAGCAGCGTCAGCCGCAGCTGATTCGGCTGGGCATCAAAGCCATGCTTGCAGTCAGTCAAAAGGCTGACGCCAGCGTTCTCCGCACTGAGATCGGCCCAGCGCAGCGCTGGCACCTCCCATTTGGCCTGTTCGCAAGCAGTCTGAGACCGCGTGGAGCGGGTGATTGTGCCAAAGGGGGTTTCGTAGGTGGCTTGCTCTGCCTCAGCCGTCAGCGGAAAATTGACTTTCAGAATCACCTGCGTTGCTTGCCAATCGACCCAGGTTGCGATTTTCAGCAGCGGTGAATTGATATCCAGGATGTAGTGCTGAGTGATTTTAGACTGACCGAGCTGGCGAACCACTGCCAAGCGCTGACGCAGGGGACCCCGTTCTAACCAGGTGATTGATTCAAGCTGGGCAGGGGGCAGCGGATGGCTTTCATAGTCGGGAGCAATGTTCCAAGCATCCCAGTACTGCCCTCGATCGCGAAAGGCCTGCAGCTGATTGGCCGGGCCGCTGAACACCTGACGCGACTGCGCTTTATCCAGCAGACAGGCAATGTCACCAGTCCTTGTGTCGATGCTGACTCGCAACAGCTCATTCTCTAGCACTGCGGCCGGCGCTGTGCTCGGCGGCGGCGGCGTTCTGCCTGCGGTGGCATCAGCCGGGTATAGCCAGTAGCCGCGATAGCCCACCCCTGGAACCTGGTTAGCTAAAAAGGTCAGCTCGTTGAAAGTCTGCTCTGCCTGCCTAACTGTCTGCGCTTGTAAGGGGACTGACTGCCCTGCCAAGTCACACAGCTGCCAGCCCGTTTGCGGTTTTTGCCGGGCTGACTTGGGCACTGAGTAGGTAACCACTTCGGAGCGCTCCCA
>JAAHIA010000559.1 GCA_010671975.1 Leptolyngbya sp. SIO4C1
ACGCGAGCCAAAACTTCTTCTATTTGAAAAGGCTTAGTGATGTAGTCGGTAGCCCCGTAGCGAAAGGCCTTGACTTTATCAAATGAAGCATTGAGCGCGCTTAAAACAACGATTGGAATATCAGCAGTATGAGGATTGGCCTTAAGCCGAATGCAGACCTCATAGCCATCTAAATGCGGCATCATTAGATCTAGCAAAATCAGATCGGGCGGGCAGCTTTTCACAGCATCTAGTGCCATTAGCCCGTCTAAAGCTTTGCGAACCACATAGCCCTTTTGGATCAATAGCCTTGATAACAGACGTAAGTTAGTCGGATTGTCATCAACAATCAGAATGCTTTCCTGAGCCGGCCTCTGAAAAATTGATGGCATAGAAACTGCTGCTGCAGCAAAAGTAGCTATTCGTATCTTACCGCTACCTTCTCAAAAGCGAGGAGCGCCGCGTAGCTGTCAGCTCAGCTATGGCTTTAAGACGTAGATTTGAGAGACGATGGCTGCGTGACAAAGTCTAGAAAACCGCTGCAGGCATCCATTAGCAGCTCTATTACGTAGTTAAAACCGTCGGTCCCACCATAGTAAGGATCAGGCACTTCCTGATCGCGATGATGCCGACAAAACTCGCAAATTAGCCTGACTTTGTGCTGATGCTGCTGCCCTGGATCGAGCGCTAAAATATCGCGATAGTTGCTGCGATCCATCGCTAAAATCCAGTCGAACTGCTCAAAGTCTTGAGCAGTAAACTGACGAGCCTGACCCACTAAAGTAATGTTGCGCTGACGAGCCGCCGCCGTCATTCGACTATCTGGCGCGCTGCCGATGTGGTAGCTAGACGTTCCAGCCGAATCGCAAACGATGCTTTCTGACAGCCCTCGCTGCTGAATCAAATGATTCATAATATTTTCGGCTGAAGGCGATCGGCAAATATTGCCCAGGCAGACAAAGAGCAGTCGCGTCGTCATGGCCGTTAAAGTCCTGGCAAATTCAGGCCGCCCGTCAGCTCTTCCATGCGCTGACGCATAGTTTCGGTTGACTTGGCATAAGCATCTCGCATCGCCGTTGTCACCAGATCAGAAAGAACTTCTGCCCCTTCATTGAGAGCTTCAGGCGAAATCGCGACGCTGCGAGGTTCCTGATTGCCGCTCAGCGTTACTTTGACCATGCCGCCCCTGGCCTGGCCCTCAATTTCCATTTGCTCTAGCTCTTCTTGAAGCTTTCTCGCCCCTTCCTGAACCTGCTGAGCTTTCTTGAAGGCGTCAGCTAACTCCTTCATTTTGCCCATGCCGAAACCAAATCCTTGCCCTTTGGTCATAGTTTCAGAGTCTGTAGATCTGCTTAAGTGTAACGTTCGCCATTTAGGCCATAGCACCGAGTATCGCTACCCTTAATAGCGCACAGCCAAATGACGTCGCAGCCTTGTCCTAATGGAACCAGCGGCTGCTATGACTGTCAAACTATACGACTCTAGGCTAAGAAATGCAACGTTGCCAGCGCCGCTTTGCTCATGCTTCAAAGTCGCCTAGAATCTTTACCTCGGGTCTAAGATGCAGATGCCACTTGGCCTCAACCGTTGCCTGCACATGCTGGATCAGCTGAAAAATATCGGCGGCTTTGGCCCCACCGCAGTTGACAATAAAGTTGGCATGCATCTGAGCCACCTGCGCCTGACCAATCTGAAAGCCTTTAAGCCCTGAATTTTCAATCAGCCAGCCGGCGCTGTGCTCGGTGGGGTTGCGAAAGACGCTGCCGCAGCTGGGCAGGTGATAGGGCTGGGTCGAGCGGCGCTGCTCTAGATCGGCGGCGGTGGCAGCTTTAACGTCAGCGGGGCTACTGCCCGGCTGCAGCTGGAAGGTAGCCTGCGTCACTAAGCGATCGCAGCCCTGCAGATTTGAGGTGCGATAGCGATAGTCGAGTGCCTCGGGCAGTAGCACCGCACGGCTGCCGTCCGGGTCAAGCACTTCTGTACTGACCAAGATTTGCGCCGTTTCGCAGCCGTGCGCACCCGCATTCATCACCACTGCGCCGCCGACCGTCCCCGGAATGCCCACCATCCATTCAAACCCTCGCCAGCCGCGCTTGGCAGCTTTCCAGGCGAGGGTAGCTACCGGCTCGCCAGCGGTGGCGGTGATTTGACCCGTGGCCTCATCAAAGCGAGTCTGCCGCAGGTAGCGAGTGCAGATCACCAGGCCGCTGAGGCCAACATCGCTAATCAGCAGATTTGACCCTGCGCCCAAAACCGTAACCGCGAGCCCCTCTGCAGTGGCCCACTGCAGACTGGCCTGCAAGTCAGCCAGGGAGCGGGGCGCCACGAACCACTCGGCCAACCCACCCACCCGAAAGGTGGTCAGCGGGGCGAGCGAAACTTGGGACTGTGCAGCGCAGCCGCTGCGAGTCAGGAGTTTTTGTGTGGTCATACTAGACGTTAGAGAGCACCTCTTCCGGAACCTGCGCTGCTGCCTGTACGGCATTCATCACGTCTGGAATGATGCGATTGAGGTTGCCAGCGGTGAGAAACAGCACAATATCGCCCGGCACTAGCGTGGCAACTAGCTCAGCTTGAACCGCTTCTGGCGTGCCGCAGTAGTCAACCTGCGGATGGTGCTGCGCGATCGCGCGAGCCACGTCCTCGCCGCTGATGCCGTAGCTGTTGGCCTCACTAGCGGCATAGATATCACTCACCAACACCCGATCAGCATCGGCAAAGGCGGTCGAAAACTCATTGAGCAGCGCAGCGGTGCGGCTATAGCGATGCGGCTGAAAGACAGCCACTACGCGGCGTTTAACACCTGAGGGCAGCGCCTCGGTACTCTGCAGTCGCGCCG
>JAAHIA010000056.1 GCA_010671975.1 Leptolyngbya sp. SIO4C1
TCCCATGCCAACCGCACACTCGGCATTGATGACCACTGGTTCAGCCTGGGCGACAGCGCCATTTTAACGGTGATGGGCGAGATTGCCTTTATGCCGGTGCTGGTCCTGTCAGCTCGCATTTGCCCCCCCGGCGTCGAAGCCACGCTGTTTGCGCTGCTGATGTCGATTGTTAATTTGGCCGGGCTGCTGTCGCCCAGGCTGAACCAGTGGTCATCAATGCCGAGTGTGCGGTTGGCATGGGTCACCAGTAGCAGTGTGCTCATGCCAAAAACGGTAGCGAGCACCGTGGACCAGGCAAAAATAGTGCGGAAAGGCACAGTTTTGAGGAATCGCTGAAAGATCCAAATGCCAATCAGTGCGGCAATGCTAGTGACTAAGCGCACTCGGCCTAGAAATTCCGGCTCAAAGTGCAGCTCGTTGGTGGTGAAGAAGAAAAAAGCTGAGTCAGCTGTTGGGGTAGCCTGCCACAGGAAGAGAAACAGCGCCGGCATCCACACGACCTTTTGGCTGACCGCCTGCTTAAGCTGAGAAATCTGATGCGTGACTGCCTTGAGGCTTGGCCCTGCCGCTGTCGGTTCTTCGGCAATCAGCCAGGCCACTACCGAAACGATGAGCGGAAACGTAGCCGTTACGCCAAAGACCAGTCGCGTGCTGGTGTGCTCCAGCAGCAGCCCGCCCAGGTAGGCCGTAATCAAACCGCCTATTGCTGAAGCGCCCCAAGAGAGCGACTGCAGCGTGCCGGCATCGCCCTGTGACTCTTCGCGAGCGCGCTCAACCACTAGCGAATCGACGATGACATCTGAGATTGCCACCGATAGCGAACTGAGTAAAATAACCGCCGTGGCTGCCCAACCGGTATTGACCACCGTGGCTAGCGCCAGCCAAGCTGCTGCGCCTAAGATTCCAGAAAGAATCAAATAGGGGCGGCGACGATAGCCAAACAGCGGTAGGCCGTCAGACAAAAAGCCAAACAGCGGCTTGACCGTCCAGGGCAGCGTGGCTAAGCCGGTCAGCGCAGCGACCTCTGCCGGGGTAAGCCCTAGGTCATCTTTGAGAAAAAAGCTCACCGCTAGCCGCGCTAGGCCCAAAATGCCCTGAACAAAATAGACCAGCAAAATGGCCACTAGCTCGGTCGTCAGCGGCTGACCCAGCAAAATTTTGGATTCAATAAACTGCTTGATACCGCCGCTATCGGTTGAAGTCGCCGTCATATTAAGAAATGTCAACTGCTTCTATGATAGCGGGCTACCTTCGAGAGGCTTCCCTCAGTCGGGAGAGATTGCGCCTTGGCTCGGATCAGCCAAAGTTCCACATGACCGGGTTTTCGTCGAGCCGGTCGGTAACGCTGCGGCCGATCTGATCGATTTCAGCCAGATCTGCGTCCGACAGCTGGACCTCAGCTGCTTGAGCATTCTCGCGCGCCTGCTCAGGGTTGCGAGCGCCCACAATTGCGCAGGTCTGTGGCTGCGCCATTAGCCAGGCTAAGGCCAAGTTGCCAAGGCTGATCTGATACTTATCGGCAATGGGGCGCAGCCGATCAAGCGCCTGCTGCGCGGCCTGATACGTATCTCCTTGAAATAGCTTGTTCTGAGCGCGCACGTCGCCTTCGGGAAACTGGTGGTCGGGACCAAATTTGCCGGTGAGCAGGCCCTGTGCCAGCGAAGAGTAAGCCAAAACAGTGATGGCTTGCTCGCGGCACAGCGGCAGCGCATCCTGCTCAGCCTGTCGCCAAAATAGCGAATAGGGCGGCTGGAGGCTGTCGATGCGGCCATGCTGCAGGGCTTCCTGCAGCTGCGATCGCGAAAAGTTCGACACGCCAATCGCGCGAATCTTGCCCTGCGCCTTGAGCTGATTGAGCGCTCCCATCGTTTCAGCAATCGGCACCACGTCGCTATTGAAAGCACCAGACGGCCAGTGAATTTGATAGAGGTCGATATAGTCTGTTTTGAGCCGCTGCAAAGAGCCCTCGCAGGCTGCAATCACCTGATCGGCTTTGAGATGATTGGCGAATACCTTAGTTGCATAGACAACTTGATCGCGTACGTCGCTGAGCGCTGCGGCGACCAGCTTTTCGGAATAGCCATCGCCATACACTTCGGCCGTGTCGATCGTGGTGATGCCAGCTTCGTAAGCAGCGCGAATGGCCTGCACGAGGCTGGCATCTTCTACCCCTACCCAGCCGCGCTTGCCCGCCTGCCAGGTGCCCATCACGATTGGCGTAATCTGAATCTCTGATGTTCCGAGCGATCGCAAGTTCATAGAGGTCGATAGAGAGTGCGTTGTTCTTACCATACTGCCTGCTCTCAGCCGCTGCAGTCTGGTGGTTGCTCACCCATCGCTTCTATCCAGAACACCCCAGAACACCTTCAAATGGTAGAACCTCGACAGATTTTTTCTCAGCAGAGTCTTACGCGGTGAAGGGCAGCAGGTCTCTCGTTCGACAGTGTTGAAGCTATCTGCACTTTCTTTACATTGTGAATAAATGTAAAGCGCCCCGAGCGGGTGCTGCAATAAAGGAGGTCACATATGACTTACACCACTTTAGATAAGGTAAAGCAGCCGCTAGATATATTTCGCGGTTTTGATACAGACACGCAGCTAGCGCTGCTCTGGTACGGATACGTGGATATTAAAGACAATCTCAATCCGGCTCCGCCCGACACGGTGGATTCAATCAGCAATGCGCTATTCGACAACGTCAAGGCGCTGTCTAAGGAAGAGCAGCTAGAGGCGCAGCGTCAGATTGTGCGTCAAGATTCGACCGACATTAGCCGCCAGTACGGTGCCCTCAGCAACAGCGCCAAGCTTGAGTTTTGGCTGCTGCTAGCGCAGGGAATGCAGGCTGGCACAATCATCGATGTGCCTCAGGACTATGTCCTACCTGAGAAAACCAACGAGTTTATTGAAACGGTCAAGGACTTCAGCTTTGAGGAGCGCGTCAATTTTACTCGCAATGCGGTTGCTGAGATGGGCTATCCGCAAGGTCATACCAGCTAAGCTGCTAGGACTGCGATCGCAATCCTAGCTTTTGGCTAGGCGCGATCGCATTTGCTTTTGCAGGATAGTCAAAATGGCCAGGCCAATCAGCACGCTCGCTGCCAGCGTCAGCCAAAACCGGTGCGCCACCTGTGGAGACTGATCGAGCGCCCAGCCGCCGATTGGCGGGCCAATTAGGTAGCCAATTGCCCAGCACATTGAATTGATTGAGAGATAGACGCCGCGCAGCTCGATCGGCGATAGCTGCACAACTAAAGCCGAAGCAATGGGCGTATAGGCAACCGTGGCCAGAGCGAGAATGCCGAGTGCAGCGGCTGCGATCACAATCGGGGTGCTAGCGGTACCGGCCCACCAGATACCAATAAAGCCCAGTGCCCAGAACCCGGCAGAAATCATCAGCGCTCGCGGCTGACTCATTCGCCTCAGCAGGCGTGCGACCGGCAGCTGACAGATGGCCGTTAGCGCTACGTGCCAGGTAAATAAACCGCTGAGCACCGCTTCAGACAGCCCGGCTGCATCACTGCCGGTAGCAAACCGGTTGAAGTAGACCGGCAGCGTACTCTGCACCTGAGAAAGATAGGTCGTAAAGAGAATATTCACCGTCACATAGGTCAGCAGCGGGCGATCGCGCAGCGCCGTTCCCCAGCCGGCCCAAAAGCTGTCAGAATCTGTGTCGTCATCGGGCCGCGTCTCAGCGATGGCAACGGCCACCACGGTAAAAAAGAGCAAAAAGGTAATGCCGTCAATCACAAACAGCGCCCGATAGGCACCGGTTGCTGCAATCAATGCCCCGCCTAGCACCACGCCCAAACCCAGCCCGAGACTGTCGGCTAGGCGCACGATCGCAAATGCTTCGTTGCGGCTTTCAGCTGTGGTGATATCGGCCACCACCGCCTCTGTGGCTGGCCAGTAAAGTCCGACGCCAAGCCCCATTAGCAGATTGCCCGCGACAAACACCGTGAAGTTGTTGGTCAACACGAAGACCGCGTCAGCCAGGGCTGAAATGGCTGCCGACAGCAGCAGCGTTCGTCGCCGGCCCCAGCGGGCCGAGTCTGTCATCGAGCCGCCGAGAAACCGGCCTAGCAGTCCTGAGACAGACTGGCTACCTAGCCCTAGCCCCACTGCCGTTGCCGACAGCCCGACCTGATTGACAAAGAAAATTGGCGCGTAGAATAGCGTAAAGCCGATGCCAACCTGAGACAGCAGCCGACCGGTAGCTAAAATCCAAACGCGATAGTCTAGCTCGGGGACGAACTTTTGCCACCAGCGCTGTATGCCCAAGTGAGATGCTCCTTTAGTCGCTGCTATACGCGGCTATTGTAGGGCAGGGAAAGGTGAGAGGACAGCAGCTAGAAGCTGGAGGTCGGAAGTTTGAAAGAGGGCGGTCAGAATAGAGGCGGGCGGTTTAAACTAAGCGCTGGATTGTTGCGCGTCGAGGTCAGAAGATGCTGGGTGAGATACCTGCTGAGATAGCCCAGAGGGCGCAGGAGCTGCGATCGCAGCTGCAGAAGGCCAGCTATGCTTACTATGTGCTCGACAGTCCGGTCATGCCAGATGCGGTCTATGACCGGCTTTACCGTCAGCTGCAGGAATTAGAAACGCAGTACCCGGCGCTGATTCAGCCTGACAGCCCGACCCAGCGCGTGGGCGAAAGACCCGCCAGCCAGTTTAGCTCGGTACGGCATAACGTGCCGCTCTACAGCCTCGAAAATGCCTTTGATCTAGACGAATATCGTCAGTGGGAAGCGCGCTGGCAGCGACTGGTGCCGGATGTGACAGCGGCGGCGGCAGTGGCTGAGCTCAAGATTGACGGCAATGCGATCGCGCTGACCTACGAAAACGGGATTTTAGTGCGCGGCGCAACTCGGGGCGACGGCCTACTGGGTGAAGACATCACTCAAAATGTCAAAACCATTCGCACCATTCCCCTGCGGCTACGGCTAGAGAAGCCGCCTCCGGTGGTCGAAGTGCGAGGCGAAGCCTTTATCCCCAACGACGTATTTGAACAAATCAACGCCGAACGCGACGCCAGTGGAGAAGCCCGCTTCGCTAATCCTCGCAATGCGGCAGCGGGTACCCTGCGCCAGCTCGACTCTCGCGTTGTCGCTGCTCGCCGCCTTGACTTTTTTGCCTACACACTAATCTTGCCCAATGCTTCCCCTCCCCTTGCCCCTCCCCATCTACCCACCTCCCAATGGTCTGCCCTCGAAATGCTGCAAATGCTGGGCTTCAAGGTCAACCCCAACCGCCAGCTCTGCGACTCGACCGCAGCTGTCGAAGACTACTACCGCTACTGGGATGAAGCCCGCCGCTCGCTGCCCTACCTGACAGACGGCGTGGTGGTGAAGCTGAATGACTTTGACCTGCAGGCGCGCCTGGGCTTTACTCAAAAGTTTCCGCGCTGGGCGATCGCGCTCAAGTATCCAGCTGAGGAAGTGCCAACTCAAATCGAGGCGGTCAGCGTGCAGGTAGGCCGCACCGGGGCTGTCACCCCCGTGGCTGAGCTGAAGCCAGTGCAGCTAGCCGGCACAACCGTCTCTCGCGCCACGCTACACAACGCCGATCGGATTGCCGAGCTGGATATTCACCTGGGCGATACGGTAATTGTGCGCAAAGCGGGTGAAATTATTCCGGAGGTGATGCGGGTGCTGAGCGACCTGAGGCCGGCTGATGCGCAGCCCTATCGCCTGCCGTCACACTGCCCTGAATGTGGTGAACCGCTGGTGCGTCCAGAAGCAGAAGCCGTGACTCGCTGCATTAACGCTTCTTGTCCAGCTATTCTACGCGGGGCGCTGATTCACTGGGCCAGCCGGGATGCGATGGACATCAGCGGCCTGGGCGAAAGATGGATTCAGCAGTGGGTAGAGCAGGGCATCGTGCGCTCGGTGGCCGATCTCTATACGCTGATTGTTGAAGATATTTTGCCGCTAGAGCGCATGGGCAAGCAGCTGGCGCAAAAGCTAATTCAGGCAATTCAGGCGTCAAAAGTGCAGCCTTGGTCGCGGGTGCTCTACGGGCTGGGCATTCGCCACGTCGGCAGCGTCAATGCCAAACTGCTGAGCGAGCATTTTACGACTGTTGACCAGCTAGCGCAGGCAGATCCAGCTGCGATCGCGACCGTCTATGGCATCGGTCCAGAAATTGCTCAGTCGGTGCATCAGTGGTTCGAAATTCCGGCAAATCAGCAATTAATCGATCGCCTAAAAAAGGTCGGTATCCAATTTTCATCAGCGGCCACGACTGACGCAACCGCTGAGGCTCAGCCGCTAAAGGGAAAAACCTTTGTGCTCACAGGGACTCTGCCGACGCTGACGCGAGAGGCTGCGAAAGCGCAGATAGAGGCTGCAGGGGGTAAGGTTACGGGCTCGGTCAGTAGCAAAACAAACTTTGTGGTAGCGGGCGAGGCAGCCGGCTCAAAGTTAGAGAAGGCCAAAAAACTTGGAATTACTCTCCTGAGCGAGTCAGATTTGCTAGCGTTATTAAATGAGGCGACTGCCGAATAACTAAACAACATCTGAATCATGGGTAACCAACGGAGAGCGCGATGGTATCGATGGCTAGCGTTGGGGCTAGGCTGCGGCCTGCTCAATGGCACGACTTTTCCGAGCTGGTCGGCTGAGCGCATCACTTTTTCTTACGGGCCGCTGGAGCGCTCTATCGAGATTGAGGACTTAGAAATCTATGCCAAGGAGGGCTATCTCACTCCTGAACTGCAGGCCTATGCTCGCTATTTCAGCGCCGATGATTTAGAACAGTTTCGCTCAATTTTGACAGAGCAGGCCGACATTGGCGTACAGGTTGTCGATCGCTTTCTATACACCAGTCAGGGGGAATATCTGCTGGAAATTGCCGGCGATCTGATTCAAACCGGGGCTCGCTTAAACGGCTCTCGCGCACTGCGAGGGTCGTTAATTTTATCGGCGGCTGACCCTGACGAAGGGCTGACGCTGCTAAACATGCTCAAGCGATTCTCCTCACCTACAATTCGGGTCAATATTGCCAAAGGCATTGAGATTGCGCGTGAGGTTGACCGGGCGGTCTATCAGGCCGATACGGTAATGGAGATTGTAGAAGAGCAGGCGATGGTTGAAAGCACCAAGGCGGCTAAGCCCGATCTATCAGGTTTGCTGAGTGAAGCGCTGAAGCCAGGCCCCTACAGCGTCAACGATCCAATCACGCTCAAAGCCCAATTTTCGCAGCCGTTCGACCTCTATATCCCGAATTTGCCAAGCCAGCGGTTTGCTCGACCGGCCGTGGTGATCTCACATGGCCTTGGGGGCGATCGCACTAGCTATGCCTACCTAGCGCGACATCTGACCTCTCACGGATTTGTGGTAATCAACGTCGAGCATCCCGGCAGCAGCGCTGCCCAGGTCAACAATTTGCTAGCCGGTCGAGCTGCCGATGTAATTCCCGATGCTGAGTTTATTCGCCGCCCTACCGATATTTCAGATATTTTAGATACCTTAGAAAAGCGCGCTCGCACCGATCCAAAGCTGCGCGGTCTGATTGACTTTGAGCGCGTTGGCGTCTTGGGACAGTCGTTTGGCGGCTACACTTCGCTGGCGCTAGCCGGCGCGCCGCTTGACTTTGCCAGCATAGTGGCGCAGTGTACGCCAAAAACCTTTTCGCTCAATCTTTCGCTGCTGCTGCAGTGTCAGGCGACCGAAATTGCTAATCCTAACTTGCTAACCCGCGACCTATCAGACGACCGGATTAAAGCTGCGATCGCCATCAGTCCTATCAGCAGCGTTCTGTTTGGTGAAAATAGCCTGAGTCAGGTTGACGTGCCCATGCTAGTGATGGCTAGCAGCGCGGATACGGTAGCGCCGGCCCTGCCAGAGCAAATTGTTCCCTTTACCTGGCTAGGCGCGCCTGAAAAATATCTGGTGCTGCTGCGCAACGGTACGCACTTTTCGACAATTGGCCTAACGGCTACGGGCAGCGAAACTTTTGATCTGCCAGAGCCCCTCCTCGGCCCTGATATTGCCATTGCTCAAGACTATGTCAGAGCGCTCAGCCTGGCCTTTTTTGAAGTGCACCTGGCCGACAATTCAAATTTTTCAGCGCTGCTGACCAGCAATGCTGCCGCTCAGCTGAGCCAATCTGAAATGCCGCTCAGCCTGGTCAGAGAACTTTCACCGCTGCAGATTGAGCTAGGGCTAGAAACGGCTGCCGATCAGGTAGAATTCAATGATTCCGAAATGAGACCTGACCCGCTAGCGCCTGAGCCAGTGCCGGCAATTACGCCCTAACGCCTGCTAATCTGTGAACGGTTTTCTCAATCTGCACAAGCCTTCTGGCTGGACTTCGCACGACTGCGTTGCCAAAGTGCGGCGACTGTTGAAGATCAAAAAAGTAGGGCATGGTGGCACCCTAGATCCGGCGGCGGTAGGCGTGCTGCCGCTCGCGGTTGGGCGCGCCACGCGACTGCTGTCATATCTACCAGGGGATAAAGCCTATCGGGCTACGATTCAGTTCGGTCGCAAAACCAGTACGGATGATTTAGAGGGCAGCGTCCTGCAGGAAGCCGCTGCCGACCGGCTACAGCTGACGCAGATTGAAGCGGTCATTCCTCAGTTTATAGGGGCAATTCAGCAGGTGCCGCCGATCTATAGCGCGGTGCAGGTGCAGGGCAAGCGTCTATACGACCTAGCACGACAGGGCGCCACGGCGGAAACGACTGAAATTCCAGTACGCACCGTGACGGTTCACAGTCTGGATGTGGTCAGCTGGCAGCCCGGCACCTACCCGGAGCTAACGCTGCAGATCGCCTGCGGGGCTGGTACCTATATTCGCTCTATTGCCCGCGACCTGGGTGACCAAGTGGGCACCGGGGCTACTTTGGCTCGGCTGGTGAGAACCCAAAGCAGCGGCTTTCGCCTCGACCAAAGCCTGACGCTAGAAGCTATCGAGGCGCAGCTAGCTGAGGGAGTACTGTCTCTCATAGCGCCAGGTGAGGCCCTGCAAACGCTACCAAGCCTGACGCTAGCAGCAGACGCTAGCCGCCGCTGGTGCTTAGGTCAAAAGATTGTAACCGTGACGACGCTGCCAATCCAGCAGCCGCTGCGGATTTTAGATTCGACCGGTCGCTTTCTCGGGATTGGAGAGCTCAATCGAGTGGAGCAGCAGCTGGTGCTCAGCCCTCGCCGCGTCTTTGCGACTGCGTCGTGACGCTCTAGGCGCGCTCTATAGGCTTATTCGGCGGCTAAGCTGAAGCTGCACGCACATGCTGCACCAGCGCGCTCAGCCCTAGCGCATAGCTTTGCGCACCAAAGCCGCAAATTTGGCCCACGGCAACCGGCGCAATGTAGGAATGATGGCGAAAGGTTTCTCGCCGATGAATATTGCTCAAATGCACCTCGACCACCGGCAGCGCGACGGCCGCGATCGCATCGCGAATGGCTATGCTGGTATGCGTATAGGCCCCGGGGTTGATTAAAATACCCTGACAGTGATGCAGGGCAGCCTGAATCTGATCAACCAGGGCACCCTCATGATTAGATTGAAAGCACTTCAGCTGAATATCTAACTCAGCCGCCTGCTGATGCAGCATCGCGTCGATATCTGCAAGCGTTTGCGAACCATACACGGCCGGCTCACGCTGACCTAGCATGTTTAGATTAGGGCCATGCAAAACCAGAAACGTCAGCAACTTTAAGCGAACCGCTTCTAGATATGGTGGAAAAACGTTAGCGACGACGCTGACGGTCGTCTACTGGAACAGGAATAGGCTCTTGCTCCGGCTGAGTTTGAGGGCCTAGCAGCGCGTCTAAAATCCGATCCAGCCACTCTCTCAGCTTTTCAAGAATCTTATCAATATCCATGAGCCAGGCAACTCCTATCTCACCTATTTTAAATAGTTTGCTCAATCGGCAAAGATTGCCAGACTGCTGACCTCGCGGAACGAGATGAGCAAGATTGTATTTATCATAACGAATCATGAGAAATGATCAAGAAAAACAAGGCAGATATAGCAAATTTATAAATTCTCCCTCTTGAAGGAAAACTTTACAATTCGCTACAATATCTAACCTTTGGGCGTTTACGCGCTCAGGCTTAAGATTTTTCTGCGTAACACATCCAAAGCCGTACAGACGCTCATCAGGCGCACCCATTCCCGTCCGCGATAGCTGCCAAACCGGCATTCCCGCTGACTGACGCCGTCTGGTCCTGCTAGGCCAATGTAGACAAGGCCAACTGGCTTATCGGCTGAGCCGCCGCCTGGGCCAGCAATGCCGGTAATGCTCAATCCCCAGTCGGTGCCGAGGCGCTGTTTAACGCCGATTGCCATCTGCTCTGCCACGGCTGGGCTAACGGCGCCGACTTTGGCTAAGGTATCAGCGGAAACGCCCAGCAGCTTTTCTTTGATGTGATTGTCATAGGCGATGACTCCGCCCCAGAAGTAGGCTGAGCTGCCGGCGACTGCCGTCAGCATCTGACCCAGGCCACCGCCGGTGCAAGATTCGGCTACCGCCAGCGTTTCTTGTCGCAGCTGCAGTAGCGCGCCAATTGCGTGGGCAAGCGTATCGTCATCGACGCCAAAGCAGTCTTCCCCACCCAAGGCTCTTAGCTCTGCTTCAACTGGATGAATCAGCTCTGCTGCGGCCGCTACGGAGGCAGCTCGGGCCGAAATCCGCAGCTTGATCACGCCTTTGCTAGCGTAGGGGGCCACCGTTGGATTTTCTCGCTCAAAAAACGGCGCGACTCGTTCTGCCAAACCAGACTCGCTGACGCCCCAAAACTTGAGCGTGCGGCTGTGAATGACAGCATTGACCCAGCCCTGCGCTTTTAGATAGGGGACGGCGGTTGCGTGCCACATGTCGTGCATTTCGCGCGGGACGCCTGGAAAGGTCATCACGGTCAGCCCTGGGCGCGGCTGCCAGAGCAGCCCCGGAGCGGTGCCCTGCGGGTTGGGCAGCAGCTCGGCCCCAGCCGGCAGCAGCGCCTGCTTGCGATTGCTGGCACTCATCACTCGACCGCGTCGGGCAAACTTGGCTTCGATATCGGCTAGCGCTTCTGGCCTGAGCTCGAGCGGCGTATCGAAGAAGGCAGCCAGGGTTTCGGTTGTCAGGTCGTCAGGGGTGGGGCCTAGCCCGCCAGTAAAAATGATCAGACGAGCGCGCTCACAGGCGATCGCAATGGCCCGCTGAATACGCAGAACATTGTCACCAACGACGGTTTGATAGTGATGCGGAATGCCAAGCTGGGCAAGCTGCTGCGCCAAATATTGAGCATTGCTATTGAGAATCTCACCCAGCAGCAGCTCGGTACCAATACAAATAATTTCAGCGCTTCCGCTCATAACTCGCTACCATCGTCTTTGGCTTGATGGTAGACCATTTTGAATTTGAGATTTTAGATTTGGGAGTTTGGAGAGGGGCGAGCCGGGGTCGGGCTTCTGCGTCGATGGTTCTGTGGCTGCTAGGGGGGAGCCTGCTGTTTCGCGGGCTGATTGCCTGGCAGCTGCCGCCGGGCTTTGATGAGGCTTACTATTTTCTCTACACGCAGCATCTAGACTGGAGCTATTTTGATCATCCCTTGATGGTGGCGCTGACGAGCGGCGTAGGGATCTGGCTGACCGGCCATGTCTCACCGCTGACGCTGCGGCTGGGCAGCCTGCTGCTGTTTACGGGCAGTACGGGGCTGCTGTATCTGACGGCACGACGGCTGTTTGGTGCAAAGGTCGGCTGGCTGACGGCTGCGATCGCTAGCATAGCGCCGCTGTTCTTTTTCAGCTTTGGCCTGCTGGCTGCGCCAGATAGCGCACTGATATTTTTTTGGAGTGCGGTGCTGTTCGTGGCGGCTGACGAGTTTTTTCCAGTGGGGAAACCCTATCGACCAACCTATCGGCTGGCGGTGATTGGGGTTTTACTGGGGCTGGCCAGTTTGAGTAAGTATCACGGGTTTGTGCTGGGGCTGAGTCTGATCGGGTTTTGCTTGGCCAGTGCTGCCTATCGTCGAGCGCTGCGATCGCCTTGGCTGGCCGTTGGCCTGCTGGGGTACGGCCTGACGCTGCTGCCGCTTTTGGTTTGGAATGCCCAGCACGAGTGGATTTCGTTTGCGTTCCATCTCTCTAAGCGCTTTGACGGCGGCCGCGCCGGCGGCTTTCGCCTGAGCCAGCTGCTGGGGGTGTGGCTGGCGGAGGTCGGATTTTTATTTCCCACGATTGGGCTACCGCTGTGGTGGGTCAGTCTGCGGACGCTGTGGCAGCGGGTGAGGCCGCAGAAGCGCGAGCCGTCTCGGCAGACCTTAGCGCAAGCCTTTCTCCTGTGGATGGGGCTGCCGATTGCGCTCGGGTTTACGCTGCTGGGCGGCTTTACTCAGATCTATCCGGCCTGGCCGGCACCGGGGCTCTGGACCCTGTTGCCGCTGCTGGCGCTGACGGCAGCGAGCTGGTCGCAGACGACGGTGCGGCGCTGGCTGACTGGCACCGGCGCGTTTGTGGGGGCGCTGCTGCTGTTTGCGCTGCTGCATGTTTCACTGGGGACGCTGCAGCGGCCAAGTCAGTATGCAATTTTAGGCGGAGCGATCGCGCCTGAGGCAGACCCGACCACCGCGCTGATTGATGTCGTACAGCTGCGGCGGCAGCTGCAGGCGAGTCCAGCAGTGAGCGATGCGATCGCGGCAGCCGATTTCTGGGTGACTAACGAATTCTGGCTCAGCGGCTACGTAGACATGGCAATTAGCCCGCTGACGGCTGCGCCGGTGACCGCTTTCACCGAAGATCCGCGCGGCCATGCTCTGTGGTTTAATCCGATCTCACGGCTGGGCCAGCGCGCCCTCTTTCTCAGCATTGCCGACTTTGATCAGGCTCAGATTCAAGCCGAATATCAGCCTTACTTTAGCCAGTTCACGCTGATTGATGCGATTGCGCTAGAGCGCGGCGGAGCGACTACTGAAACCGTGTTTGTCTACAGTGTCGGTCAGCTCGTAGCGCCTTATCCCTATCCGTATCCCTAAATGCGTCAAACCGCGCCAGCTGTCGGCTGCTAGCGGGCGTGATGTCGCGCTCGCCAGCCGGTGTAGCTCAGTAGGGCCGTGGCCGCCAGCGCATAGGCAATACCGCTGGGCATGCCTGAAAAGGCCATGGCTAAACTCCCAACCCAGAGCGTCAGCGCATAGATAAAGAGAACGGTGAACCGATGCGACAGGCCAGCGTTGAGCAGGCGATGGTGCAGGTGCCGCTTATCAGCAACAAACGGCGATAGCCCTCGCCGCAGCCGAGCCAGAATTACGGCTGACATATCTAGGATGGGTACCGCCAAGATTAAATAGGGCAGCAGCACCGCTGCTGTCGTCACCCCTTTGACCAGGCCAATCACGCCTACGCCAGCCAGCGTAAAGCCCATATAGTAAGCACCGCCGTCGCCCATAAAGATCTGTGCCGGGTTAAAGTTGTAGCGCAAAAACCCAAGCGCTCCGCCGGCTAAGGCCGCCGCGACCAGCGCCGCTGCGGGCTGGTGCATAAACAGGGCCACAATCATCATTACAATTGCGGCAATACCTGACACGCCGGCAGCCAGGCCATCTAAGCCGTCAATCCAGTTGATGGCATTGGCCATGCCAACCAGCCAAACTACTGTCACGGGCAGGCTAATCCACTCGGCCAGCTGCACGATGCCAAAGCCAGGAATAGATAGAAACTGAATATCGACGCCAACTTTCCAAGCTAGGGCTGCAATCACCGCCTGCATAATCAGTCGACTAATGGCCGATAGGCCAAACAGGTCGTCAATCAAACCAATTAGAAAAAAGGCAAACCCGCCAATCGTGACTCCCCAAATCTCATACTCTGCTATCGGATCGAGCGGCTGTGCCTGATGATCAACAAAGCCGCCCATGCTCCAAACGGTGAGCAGCGCAATCACGGTGCCAATAAAGATAGAAACGCCGCCTAAGCGCACCATGGGCGCTTTGTGCACCTTACGTCCACCGGGCATATCTACGCGACCGCTGTGCAAACCAATCTTTCTAACGACCGGCGTCAGCAGCAAAACGATCAGCGCCGATAGCGTAAACGTTAGAAGCGGGTAAAGCTGAGACAGCATTGGGGTTGCAGTAAATGGCGACAGGGAAGGCAGGCAAAACTAGCGAGAGATTAGGCTGGCAGAATTATTCAAACTGGCAAAGACATTAAACAGGAACTGCGGCTTTGTCAACAGAGGCTGCAGCTGGCAGCCCGCTAAATCATCCGCGATCGCTCGGCACTGTTCCGGGCAGCTAACAAAAACTCCATGCAGATTCAAAAAGGACTCGGCCATTCGGCGACAGTATACCCTTTCTTTTCCGCATGGAGTAGCGTTTTTTTGGCAGTTCATGACCTAGCTCTAGGCTAATTGCCTGGCTGGACTCTGCCTAATTTTGTTTTAGCCGTCTGCTGCCAGTAGCCGCTAGCGACAGGCTGCGTCAGTCCTACACTAAAGCCGGCTCAGCCGCTCTGAGATGAGCATAAAGTGGAAACTGTCCGCAGAGCTTAGCAACCCGCTGCCGACAGTCGCTCTGAGTGGCCTCAGCTTCAGGATTGAGCAGCCGATCGGCAATGATGTTAGCAATTTCGGTGAATTCGACCGTGCCCATGCCGCGCGTGGTCATTGCCGGTGAGCCCAGTCGCAGCCCGCTGGTGACAAACGGCGATTCTGGATCGAAGGGCACCGTGTTTTTATTAGCGGTGATATTCACCTGACTGACTAGCGCGTCAGCCTGCTTACCAGTCATGCTAATTGAGCGCAGGTCGACCAGTACCAGATGGTTGTCAGTGCCGTCTGAGACAACTTTGAAGCCGCGCTGCTGCAGCTGCGCCGCCAGCGCCTGCGCATTCTCGATCACCTGAGCAGAATAGGCCTTGAACTCAGGCTTGAGGGCTTCACCAAAGGCAACCGCCTTAGCTGCAATCACGTGCTCTAGCGGGCCGCCCTGGCTGCCCGGAAAGACCGCTTTATCAAATTTTTTGCCAAGGTCGGGATCGCGGGTCATGATCAGGCCACCGCGCGGCCCGCGCAGGGTTTTGTGAGTGGTGGTGGTGACCACGTCGCAGTGCTCAATTGGGCTGGGGTGGCAGCCAGCGGCCACTAGACCAGCAATGTGGGCAATATCGGCCATCAGATAGGCATCGACCTCATCTGCGATCGCGCGGAACCGATCGAAATGAATCGTGCGGGGGTAGGCCGAATAGCCGCAGATAATCAGCTTCGGTCTGTGCTGGAGCGCCAGTTCGCGAATCTGCTCAAAGTCAAGCTGCTCGGTTTCACGGCTGACCCCGTACTGGACAACGTTGAACCACTTGCCCGAAACGTTGACCGGCGAGCCGTGGGTCAGGTGTCCACCATGAGAAAGATCCATGCCCATGATCGTATCGCCCGGCTGCAGCAGCGCTAGAAAGACTGCAAAATTGGCCTGCGCGCCTGAATGGGGCTGAACGTTGGCATGCGCTGCCCCAAACAGCTGTTTAACCCGATCGATTGCCAGCTGCTCTGCTTGATCGATAAATTCACAGCCACCGTAGTAGCGCTTGTGAGGCAGCCCTTCTGCATACTTGTTGGTCAGCACCGAGCCCTGGGCTGCTAGGACCGCTGCTGAGGTAAAGTTCTCACTGGCAATCAGCTCTAAGTGATCGCGCTGCCGCTGCAGCTCTCGACCGAGTACGGCAGCAACTTCCGGATCGCTTTGCTGTAAAAAATCAAAATTTGTTGTCATTGTGGTTGAGTCTCCAAGCTACCCATCAACGCGCGATACCCCCAACCCTCGTTAAGGCCAGTCAGTGACCAGTTTGTTGGGTAACTATCATACCGCGCCTATCTGAGAACGCCTGTGCCTAAACCATGAAGGTGATCAAACTAGCCGATAGCTGCTATCGATTGACGTCAGCTGTGAAAACTGCCCCTGTGAAAACTGCCTCGGTCAAAATCCGGTTTTTGTATCGAAATGTAACGGTTTGAAAACTATAATGGTTGAAATCATAGAGATTAAACAGTACAGGTATCGCTCGAGAGGTTAAGCATGCGAGTTGCGATCGCGGGAGCTGGTTTAGCAGGACTTGCTTGTGCAAAATATTTGGCAGACGCCGGCCATACGCCCGTTGTAGTAGAAAGCCGAGATGTGCTAGGCGGGCTGGTTGCAGCCTGGCAGGATGAAGACGGTGACTGGTATGAAACCGGTCTGCACGCCTTTTTTGGGGCGTATCCCAACATGCTGCAGCTGTTCAAAGAGCTCGGTATCGAAGACCGTCTGCAGTGGAAGGAGCATACCTTAATCTTC
>JAAHIA010000560.1 GCA_010671975.1 Leptolyngbya sp. SIO4C1
TTCGCAGTTTCATCAAAGCCCGAACTATGGCCTTCTTTGAGAACTTCACATCGGTTATTCGCCAAAAGTGGTTAGACTACGTTCGAGCTAACCGCCCCTGGTTAGAAATTCAGATGAACGAAACTTCGGTCAGAACGCCTGACGGGGGCCGTCGTCCTTCTTCATTTCTAGTTTTGGGCGTGGTGAATGCGCTAGAACCCAAGCTTTCAAACCTGATGGTGCCTTTCTATCAGCTCAACTCGGATGAAGACGCGCTAGTCGAGGTGCTAGGGCTGAACTTCGATCCAGAGATGGTGCTTGATAACGAAGGCGGTGGCCCAACCATAGAGGCCACGGCTGATGAAGAGACGCCGCTTCTGCCAGACTCACAGCAGCCCTTCTAACTGAGCTCTAGACTGGTCTGAACTGGTTATCCATAGCGCCCATCGCGCTATTCAATGCAGCGTTAACCGCTTTGTAGCAGGTACTGGTGTGAACGTTGAGAAGTTTCGTCACGCGCTTAAGCAAAAGTGGCTGGCCTATTACCAAGACAATCGAGACTGGCTGGTCCGCTTGGGGGTTTGGGTCACTTGTCAGGGGCAGCGACGGCCCTCTTCTAGCTTTATTTTGGCAGCTCTATCGACTTTAGAACCTAAGCTGACTCAGCTACTTCCGCTCGTGGTAGATCTCAACAACAATCCTGATCGCATCGTGATTTCACTTGGGCTCAACTTTAATCCAGATGAGGAGCTCGCTCGAGTCGCAGATGAGCAAAAGCGTCTGCCCAGTAGCGATGCGCTACCGGCTAGCTGGTCGGTGTCTCACGCTCAAAAGCCGCTGACTAAACGCGATGAGGACTGCGTTGGCGTTCACCGCAGCCGCAAAATTACCCCCTAGATCAAGAGGAAACACTCATGACTGTTGCAAATACGCCCGCGCTTGAGTTTGAGTGCGATACTGGCAACTACCATACGTTTTGTCCGATTAGCTGCGTTGCCTGGCTCTATCAAAAAATTGAAGACAGCTTTTTCCTAGTCATTGGCACTAAGACCTGCGGCTATTTCTTGCAGAATGCGATGGGGGTGATGATCTTTGCCGAGCCTCGCTACGCGATGGCTGAACTAGAAGAAGGCGATATCTCCGCCAAGCTGAACGACTACGCAGAGCTGAAGCGGCTTTGCGAGCAGATTAAGCGCGATCGCAACCCCAGCGTCATTGTTTGGATTGGTACCTGCACCACCGAGATCATCAAGATGGATCTCGAAGGGCTGGCGCCTAGGCTGGAATCTGAGATTGGCGTACCGATTGTGGTAGCGCGCGCCAACGGCCTAGACTATGCCTTCACTCAAGGTGAAGATACGGTACTGGCCGCCATGGCCCATCGCTGCCCCACCGAAGCGCCCAAGACCGAGGCCGAGAAAGAAGAGCGCAATGCCATCACCAAGCTGCTGAACTTTGGCCGCAAGCAGGAAGACGTGGCTCAAGAAGAATCTGAGTATGTCGATCATCCGCCGCTGGTGCTGTTTGGCTCCGTCCCCGACCCGGTGGTGACGCAGATTACGCTAGAGCTAAAGCGACAGGGCATCAAAGTCTCGGGCTGGCTGCCCGCCAAGCGCTACACTGAGCTACCGGTGATCGCTGAGGGCACCTACGTGGCCGGCATCAACCCGTTTCTTTCTCGCACCGCCTCAACCCTGATGCGCCGCCGCAAGTGCAAGCTAATCGGCGCACCTTTCCCGATTGGCCCCGACGGCACTCGCGCCTGGGTTGAGAAAATTTGTTCAGTGTTTGGGATTGAGCCGAAGGGGCTCGAGGAGCGCGAAGCCAAGATTTGGGAATCGCTGGAAGACTACGTGAAGCTAATTCGCGGCAAGTCGGTCTACTTTATGGGCGACAATCTGCTGGAGATTTCGCTGGCTCGCTTTTTGGTGCGCTGCGGTATGACCGTACCCGAAATTGGCATTCCCTACATGGACAAGCGCTATCAGGCGGCTGAGCTAGCGCTGCTAGCTAAGACTTGCGAAGAGATGGGTGTCCCTACGCCAAAGATTACTGAAAAACCGGACAACTACAACCAGATTCAGCGCATTCTGGAGATTCAGCCCGACCTGGTGATTACCGGCATGGCCCATGCTAACCCGCTCGAGGCGCGGGGCATCAGCACCAAGTGGTCGGTTGAGTTCACCTTCGCTCAAATTCACGGCTTTAGCAACGCTCGCGATGTGTTAGAGCTGGTGACGCGACCGCTGCGCCGCAATGAAAACCTTAAAGATCTGGGCTGGGATAAGCTGGTCAAGGAAGAAGCGACTGTTTAGCTGTTCTAAATTTAGTAAGGGCATCTTCAAAAGATGCCCTTTTTTGATATCGCCTTTAATATGGTCGAGGGCTCTACAGCCCTAAGCAATATCTGACAGCCGCTTCAACTTCGGCCATTTTTTTGTCTGATAGTTTACCGGCAGGCTTCTGTGGAAAGCGTGTAGCATCTAGCGAGCGAAGTTGAAAGCATAGAAAAACAGTTTCTTGAGGGAGTCCACTTTCCGTAGGCAACACTCGAACATTTGTGGCGTAATCGCGCGCGATATTTTTACCCTTTGTGCCAACAACACCGATTATCACTAGTGGTAGGCGATTGATGGCATCAACTGATAAAACCAAAATTGGACGTTTGCCAGCCTGCTCTCTACCTTGAACCGGATTGAGATCAACAAAGTAAATCTCACCGCGATAAATACTCACTGATTCTCAAGTCCATCTGTTTCGGTGACGGCAAACTCATGACCGATCATAGAAATCTCAGCTTGAATATCAGGATCATTAGCCATTTCTGCGAGCTA
>JAAHIA010000561.1 GCA_010671975.1 Leptolyngbya sp. SIO4C1
TACTACCTCGTGCTCCAGCAGAAGCGTGCCGAGCACTTCGCCGGCGCTTCCGAGGTGGCCAACCGCGTCGTGGAATCACCAGCGAACCCCCAAATTTCATCTGCGCCGCTAGTGGGCATGCCGTCTACGCCAGGTGAAACAAAAGTCGGTGTGATTTTATCGTTGTTAGCGGTACCCTTTACAACTGCCATTTTTCAAAGGTCTCCATGCATTTACATAGCTGTTTTGATGAATCGAGATAGGTTGGGCTGTTCGATTCCAAGGGATCTCGCAAAAGCAAAGGTAAAAATCTGCAAGTGCTGTCTCTTTTTACAAAGCTTCATGTTTTAAGCGATACGCGATCTAAGCGGGCAATAGGGGTTGCCCAGGCTCTCAGATAAGCACTAAAAAAGGCACGAAATTTCGTATTTCGTGCCTTTAGAGATGAATTTTTCGGTATTCAGCAACGCTCTCTTTTCTCATCTTCTGGAGGTAATACCGTTCCCGAAAAGGTGGTGGTCGCTAACTCTTCAGCCTCAATGAATTGCAACAACGTGCGCCAAGTTTCTCGCAGCTGAGTATTTTGCGGAGTCTCCTGTAGCTGATTGGCCACGCTGGCTAAGGTATCATACCAAATCTCTGGAGAAGCGGTCTGGATTTGCTGCGATCGCGCGGGGGTTAGCGCCACCCGCTGAACTATCCCGCTGAGGGTCAAATCAGGCTGGGTTTCTGTGCTCTCTCGGCAAGATACCTGAAAATACCAGCGATACAGTTGGTCCTCTACCAAGGCGTACTCTGGCAAATTGGGCAGAGTTACGCTGACAATACCGGGAGACGCTGGCAGGGTAAAGCGAGTTTTATAGTGGCGTTCCTCTTCGCCGGGCCACAGCAGCAAGGAAAACTCTCCATATTCTGCTTGGTCTGCCTCAAACGGACTATAAAATAAAAAGGTGGGGTGGGCCGCTGTTGTCAAAACCGGGCCATCAGCTGGAACAAGCGCCCGCAGCCGATCATTGAGCACGTGGCAAGCTGCGCCGAGTGGATTGAGGCCGCCCCCGGGTCGAGTCTGGTTCGGCGGCAGCGGTGTTTGAGGCGGGGCAGGTAGGCTTTGACGGGCTGTTGCATTCACTAGAGGCTGCGCCAAACCAATCTGAGTAGGCAGCCCAAAAGTTCCTAAAAGAACTGCGAGGGCAGCTGATTTCATCCAAAGAGTCATCCTAAATGCCGATAGGGGGGCTGATATAGAATTTTTCTGTTTAAATTGCGTCAGTCCGACAAATATCAAACTGCCCAAAGGTTAGCTGCTAATCGAGAAGATCCCGGGAAGAAAGCGCTGCTGCTAGACCTGCGAATGAAGCTTCTGAGCCCGCTGGAAAGCTAAGAGGCCGCCGGTGAGCAATCCAGACAATAGAGCCGGAATCAAGGGCAACCATAGGCCCTGAACCAGGGCTATCAAACCCAGGTAGAACAGGCCCCAGCTCACGATTGCCAAAGCGAGAGCCAGCCTGACTACCCAGGCCCACCGCCGCCTTGTTTGACGGCTGTTTAACCAGCTGCTGGCCCCACCGCCTAAGGCACCTGCGAAAATCCAGACCCCATCCCCCCACAGCAGCCCTCGCCATTGGGGCAGTCCGCCGATCAGTGGGCGCTGGTCTAGCACCGCACCGAGCAGCTGGCTGACCATGTGGGCGTGCACCCAAACGCCTGCCATTTCGCCGTAGGGAGTCTCAACCCTATCCCTCGCAATCGGAGCGGTGTAGCCAATCAAGACTAGTCGATCTCGCACCTGGTCTGCCCTGACTTGCCCATTCAAAGCTTGCTGTAGTGAAACCGCTTGTCCCGGCTGGGCCGCTCGATAGTTCACCATCAGCTGGGCGCTATTGCCATCTAAGGTTTGGTACCCACCGAATCGATTCGTCAGAGGAGGTAAGGCTACAGCCCCAAGCTGCCAGTCTCCCTGGTCATTGACGGCCAGTGGTTGAATGCCTGCCTGCTCTAGAAAACGATAGGCAAGCTGCAAACTGAGGCTGTAGGGGGTTGAACAGGCAGACTGAGCTGAGGCAAGATTGGGCGCATAGGAGACTAGCTGACGACGGACGGTGCCGGCTTCTGCGGATGAGGCAGGCTTTGCCGAGACGGCATCGGAACGAGCGCTGCTGCGGGCGAGCAGCGGTAGTTGGAAGGGCGTGTCTAGCAGAAAATTACTAAATCCAATTTGGTCAATCTGCTGCTGATCTGAAAGCTCAGGGGGAGGGCCATAGTCTTGCTCAAGTTGATTGAAAGCACAGACGCTCAATAGATTGGGATGTTGATGAAACTGCTCCAACAGCGCTTGGCGACCGCTGCCTCTAGGGCGATATCGATGCATATCTACCCCGATGACAGCCGGCTCAAACTCCTGAAGCCGCTCTATGACTCGGGCCAGAATCCCATCGCTGAGCGGATATCCCCCCGATGCGTTGAGATCGGCTTGGGTGACCTCTACAACCAGAATGCGCTGGTCAATGGTTTCGGCGGGGCGCGATCGCAAGGTGTGGTCATAGGCGACCAGCTCAAAGGGCTGCAAAATGCCCAGATAGTGAATCACTAAAACCGCTAGCGTCACCAGTCCGCTCATCTTGAGTATCCGGCCTAGCGATCGCCAGACCGAGGATCTGGGTGGGATAGCTGCCGAAATGGAGGGAGTGGAGGCAGCTGTAACTGCCTGCCCGGATCGTGGTTGATTGGGGCCACCCCATTGCACAAAATCCAAAAGCACATTAGGGTCTGAAGAGCCAAAGCTGTTCGTTGAGAACAAACTAAGGCCATCGGCTACTGGGTCAACATCG
>JAAHIA010000562.1 GCA_010671975.1 Leptolyngbya sp. SIO4C1
GCACGCCAATCAGCGCCAGCGACTGCGGGAACCCCTGCGGGCGACTGGGATAGCCGGAGCGCAACTGCCTTAAAAATGCCAGCAGCGTCTGATTTTGCAGGGCGTCGATCTCGTCGATAAAGACGACCAGGAGGCGGGGCGAGGTCTGCGCCCATCGGCCCAGCGCGGTGGCAATGCGACTACCGGACGGGGCGTCTTGCCACTGGGGAGGCTGAAGGTTTGGGGGCAGTATGAAGGATGCAGCTCGCTGCCATTCTCCTAAGATGGCCTGCTCTGCAGTGCCGACATCGTCTGGGTAGGGTGCGCCCACTTCGACTGAGAGCATGATGGCCGTGTACTGGCCGCTGGCAGTGAGCTGCTGCGCCAGCGATAGCATCGCTGTGGTTTTGCCGGTTTGCCGAGGCGCATGGAGGACGAAGTACCCCTGCTGAGCAATTAAGCGCTCTATGTTAGGCAGCCGCGCCAGGGGCGGCAGCATGTAGTGAATATCAGCCTTACAAGGGCCAGCGGTGTTGAACCATTTGGGCATGAGAGCAAGTGCAGGATTGCTCCCCTCATTTTAGAACGGCGGTGGGCGATACTCCAGAGGCGTGGCGCTGCCCAATGCTCATAGAAAAATCCGGCTGCCTCGAATGAGCACAGCCGGATCGGTGGTCCAAGTCAGTCTGTTATCTATTGCCCGCTACCGGTTACCTAGATGATCGCCAGTGCTTGCTCCGGATTCGACACATCCGGCACGATCTCAAAGTCGCCTGCGCTCAGCGCCGATGCCTGCACGTTGTTCATCACAGCCAGCACTTCACCGCTGCTGGCGACGCCGAGTAGGGTGTTGGCTCCGTCCTGGGTAAGGGTGAGGTCGGTGAAGGTGAGTTCGCCTTCGACGAGGCCCATGCGGTCTGTGCCCACTTGGAAGTCGAGGATGGTGTCGGTGCCGTCGCCGTTGCCGAAGACGAAGAGGTCGCTGCCGCTGCTGCCAGAGAAGTTATCGCCGACGAGGGTGTCGTTGCCAGTGACGCCCATGATGATGTCGTCGCCGGAGTCGCCCCAGATCATGTCATCGCCTGCGTCGCCGCTGATGATGTCGTTGCCGGACTTGCCACCGATTCGGTCATTGCCTTCACCGCCAAAGATGATATCGTTGCCGCCCATCGCGTCGTCTTGCGGGGAGCGGTCATTCAGATCGCCCCTCAGGATGTCGTCGCCTGCGCCGCCTGTGATGATGTCGTTGCCGAGGTCGCCTGCGAGGGTGTCGGCGGCGTCGGTGCCGGAGAGGGTGTCATTGCCGGGGGTGGGGGTGTCGCCTGTGGGGGGCTGAGGGTCGCCTGTGGTGAGAGTGGCAGTTAGCTCGTAGTCGCCGTAGAAAACGCCGACTTCTGGGAAGATCCAACCGCTACCGCTGCTTTCGACATTGGGGTCGTAGTTGCGGTTGCCCAGTGCACTGACGCCAACAAAGTAAGTGCCTGTTTCTGAAGCCGTGAACTCAAGATAAGGATCGCGCGAGAAGTCTTCACCAGGGGCTGCACCATCACTGTTGGCAGCAAGCTCGTTCCCGTCTGCATCAAACAATCGCAGTTCGTGATCGTTCTTCATAATTGATTCTGACTGCTCGGGAAAGACTGTGTTCGGATTGTTAGGAACTTGTTCGGCACCATCAACATCAAAAGCAATGGTCTGACCCGCTTCTAGAACCACAGAGTAGAAATCGACATCTTCGGCATAACCATATGCTCTTTCAGGAAAGGGGACACCGTACTCATTCAGCGACCCTTCGATAGAAATGGTTGAATTCTCAGCATTTAGACCCAAAGCATTTGCTTGAGCAATGGTGTTGTTTAGCTCAAGTTCTGCCGAGACGCCTGCTTGACCGACATCTGCCAAGGTATCTGCCAGCTCAAACGTAGCTGCAACTGCTGCTTGGTCGATTTGATAGGTATCACGGGGTTCCAGAGCAAAGGTTGCGGTTTCAGCACCCTCGGATACGCCGTCTTCGAGTACGGGCAGGCTAATAGTCGCTTCACGTTCGGTAATGGTCAAGTCAAACCCATCATCGCTAAGGTTAGCAATGGTTCCCCCTTGCACCTCAATCGCGTCTAGATCGAAATCATCTAGAGAATCGGCGCTGACGCTGACGGTTAAGCCCCCTTCAGGAGGAGCCGCACTGAGGCTAAAGGTATGAACGCTAACCGTCCCTTCTGATTCAATCAAAGTGGTGCTTACTTCTTCTGCTTCTTCGTCCTCGGTTGGGGTCGAACCTGTCAAGCTCACCTGAATCCGTGAATCGGGATTATCAGCAATGGTAAGATTAATTTCACTAGCATCCTCGTCGATGGTGTAGCCCGCTTGGGGCTGGAGGGCAAAGTTCAAATCAATAATCCCTTCTTGGAAAGTGAGCGGGTCATTATTGACGGTCAGTTCGTTGAAGGCTGACAGTGTAATAGTGGCAGTCTGCTCTGTGATATTGAAGAAAAAGCCACTGGTATCAGCATTAGCCGTTGGAAAGTCGCCGCCAATAATTTCTGCATTTAAGACATCGAACTGACTTAGCGGACTACCAATCAATAAATCGTCGTTGCTGCTGTCGAGAGCAACAATTACACCGCCTTCTGGAGGGGGTTCAGATAAAGTAAAGGTCAGTGTCGTTTCAGTTTCTTCTGTTTCGATCAGGTTTGTTTCAGTGATGGTTACGCCGACTTCGGGAACGATGTCCCCGCCTCCAGTAGGCGGTGGTACATCTTCTATAGAATCGTAGTAAGTTACCTCTGCTGTTCCAGCATCTGGGGCGACCTCGTAGCCTTCTCCTGGTTGA
>JAAHIA010000563.1 GCA_010671975.1 Leptolyngbya sp. SIO4C1
TCGCTCATCTTCGGCATATTTAGATCGAGCAGCACCAGGCGACGATGCGCAGGAAAATGAGTGCCGTCCACCTTTCCTCGAAGCAGATCTAATGCCTCTAGACCATTACCAGCTATGTACAGCGAGTTGGTCATATTATTCTTTTTGAAGGCGCGCCGAACGTTCATTACGTCAACGGCGTCGTCTTCTACCAGCAAAATATTGATAGCCCTACCCTCCATGTGCCCAGCCTGCCATAAAGCGTCTTTGCTAACAAGATATTTAAAATCCTGTCGGCTAGCCCCAGCTGCTGTGTATCAGCTACTTTGGCCGTACCTACAACCGGCTGCTGCCATTATGGTCTAATCATATTTAATTCATGGTAATTCCGGTCTTGATCTTGAGAAAGGTTCGGCTGAACAGAAACTTCTATCCAAAGGTAGAATTCATAGATATTTCCAGATTTCTTATGATCAAGACGGCTAGCGCTGATCGGCTTTAGGCCAGGTAAAGCTAAAGGTAGCGCCTTTTCCTAGGGCTGAAGTAACCGTGATTTGACCCCCCTCCGACTCGACAATTTTCTTAACAATTGACAGCCCAATGCCCGTACTCTCTACCTTGTCACGTGCTTCTAACACTTGAAAAATAGTAAATATTTTTTCGTGGTACTCTGGTGCGATACCGGCTCCATCGTCGGCCACTGAAAATACGTACTGGCCGCCTCGCTCTTGACAGGCAATCGTGATTTGACTGTTTGCTCTGGGATGGTGCTTGATGGCATTGCCCAGCAGATTGGAAAAGACCTGCTGTAAAGCCAGTCGCTTAGCTATTAGCACCGGCATTGGCCCCATGCTGATGGAGACAGTCGGCGGCGGTGCTAGAGAATCAATCACGTCTACCAGCAGCGCCCCTACATCAACCGGCTCACTGCTTTGGCCGGTGCGACCAACTCGCGAGTAGGCCAGCAGCCCGTTAATTAGGTTTTCCATACGGTGTACCCGCCCCTGCAGCAGCTGAAGTTGCCGATGGTTTTCTTCGGGCAGGGCATCGCCTAAATCGTCTTCTAGCCAGGCAGCCAGATTAGCAATGGCTCGCAGCGGCGCTTTGAGATCGTGCGAGGTGACGTAGGCAAACTGATCGAGCTCCTGGTTGCGCTCTTCTAGGGAAGCGGTGGTGGTGGCCAGCAGTCGATTTGCTTGCGCCAGCTGATCGCGCTGCTGCTGCAGCGCCAGCAGGGTGGCTCTGCGCTCAGTGACGTCTTCAAATAGCACGCCAACACAGCGCTGCGGTAGCGGAAACGCTTTGACTGCGTAGGTTTTTTGCGAGCCGCTAGGCCCGTAGACAACTTCACCGATGTCCTGCTCTTTGCCTGTGTTGACAATGGTCTGATAGCGCTGAGGGATGTTGGTCTCAAACAGCGCTGGAAACCCTTCTATCATCTGCTTGCCCAGCACCGTGTCGGCGGGAATACCGGTCAGCTGCGCCGCTGCTGGATTGGTGGCAATCAGCCGAAAGCTGCGCGGATCGTCTGCGGCTTCTAGCTGCCATAGATAAAAGCCATCTTGCATATTCTGAATAGCATCAGCATAGAGCTGAATTTCTGCTTTAGCTGTCTCAGCTAGCTCGCGCGCCGCATGCTCGCGCGCTAACAGATCGGCCGTTTGCCGCTGTGCCTGCTGTAGCGCTTCAGTACGCTGCCTGACGCGGGCTTCTAGCTGGGTATTGAGCCGGCGGTTCTCCGCTTCAGCCTGCTTGCGGGCAGTGATATCGCGACCAACGCAGTAAAATAGAATATCTCCCGTCTCAGGCTCTGGGTAAGAACGAGCGTTCCACTCTAGCCATTTGATCGTACCGTCCTGACAGAGGTTGCGGTTTTTAAAGTTGACGGTTTGCTGTCCGGCAATTAGGCTCTCCACCTGGGCCTGACTGCGAGCCCGATCGGCTGGATGTACTAGACTCAGAAACGGTCGCGCGAGCAGCTCTGAGCAAGCGTAGCCCAATACCTGCTCAAAGGAGGGACTGACCACCTTGAAGTAGCCATCTGCACCGGCAATGGCTAGCAAATCAACCGATAGCTCTAAGAAACGCTCTAGCGTAAATGCGGGCAGTGATGAAAGCGGAGAGTCAGGCATTGGCGTTAACTGAAGTTACACCGTAGGATAGATGTTCTTACTGCTTGGATATCCCAAATTAAGGATATCTGTCAAAAAAGCTTAATTCAAAAGTTACAAGGCGCTGAGCGCTTTTTGGAAGACAACATGAGTGAAATTCGCGTCGCACTGATTGAAGACCATGACCTCACTCGTATGGGTTTGAGAGCTGCGCTACAGCAGGCCGGCTTAAAATTTGTAGGAGAAGCGGCTAACGGAGCACAGGGCTTAGCCCTGCTGCAGGAGTCTGCTCCTGACGTTGCTTTGGTGGACATCGGTTTGCCTGATATCGATGGGATCGAGCTGGTCAAACAGTTTCGAGAGCAGCAGCCAGAGGCCAGTACTCGGATTCTAATGCTGACTATGCACGACAGTGAGAAAGCCGTACTGGCTGCTTTTGCTGCCGGCGCTGATTCTTACTGCACTAAAGAGATTGACACTGAAGATCTGGTCAACGCGGTGCATGAGACAAACGAGGGCCACTCGTGGATTGATCCTGCGATCGCTAGCATTGTCCTTAACCAGGTCAAGCAGCCGGTAGGGGCTGGCGTGGCACTAGAAGATCGCACGGTAGAAATTCGAGCCGTTGATCCAGAGTATGAGCAAATTATTGAAGCCTATCCGCTTACCGAACGCGAGCTAGAAATTTTGGAGCTGATTGTTGCCGGCTGCAGCA
>JAAHIA010000564.1 GCA_010671975.1 Leptolyngbya sp. SIO4C1
AGCCGATCTGCGAGAGTTTTTCCATCTCTAGCTGCATCAGCCGCCGGTCAATCGTCTCTAGCTCGACCGGCTTCGAGGTAATCTCCATCTTCAGCTTGGCCGCAGCTTCGTCAATCAGGTCGATGGCCTTATCGGGCAAAAAGCGATCGCTAATGTAGCGATCAGACAGCGTCGCGGCAGCCACCAGCGCCGAGTCGACAATCTTGACCCCGTGGTGTACCTCGTAGCGCTCCTTCAGGCCGCGCAAAATCGAGATGGCATTGTCAACGCTGGGCTGGTCGATATAGACCTGTTGAAAGCGCCGCTCTAGGGCAGCGTCTTTCTCGATGTGCTTGCGATATTCATCTAGCGTGGTGGCACCAATGCAGCGCAGCTCGCCCCGCGCCAGCATCGGCTTGAGCAGATTGCCGGCATCGACGTTGCTCTGCCCGGCCCCGGCCCCCACCACCGTATGCAGCTCATCAATAAACAGCACAATCTGACCGTCTGACTCGGTCACCTCTTTGAGCACCGAGCGCAGCCGATCTTCAAACTCGCCGCGATATTTGGCGCCGGCAATCAGGCTGCCAATGTCGAGCGAAATCAGCAGCCGATTCTTTAGCGATTCCGGCACGTCGCCGTTGACAATTCGCTGAGCCAGCCCCTCTGCGATCGCGGTTTTGCCCACGCCGGGCTCGCCAATCAGCACCGGGTTGTTCTTTGTGCGTCGCGACAGCACCTGAATCACCCGGCGAATTTCTTCATCCCGGCCAATCACCGGGTCAAGCCGGCCCTCGCGCGCCGCCTCAGTCAGGTCAACGCCGTATTTTTCGAGTGCCTGATAGCTGCTCTCCGGATTTTGATCGGTGACCTTTTGCTTGCCGCGCACCGCCTGCACGGCTGTCATTAGCTCGGCCGCCCCCACCTCAAAGCCGCGCAGCAGCCGCCGACCAATTCGCTCATCTTCGACAAAGCCTACCAGCAAGTGCTCTACCGAAATAAACTCGTCCTGCAGATTCAGCCGCGCCGCCTCCGCCTTATCCAGCATCCGATCGAGGCTCTGACCCAGATAGAGGTTGCTATCTATTGCCACCCGCGCCCGCGCCTGCCGCTGCGCGTAGGTTTCTAGCTCCTGCAGCAGCAGCTCGGGATCAAGGCCAGCTTTGCTCAAAATGTCATCCGCGAGCCCCTGCTGCTCTAGCAGCGCAATCGTCACATGCTCCACTTCGAGATACTGCTGCCGAAAACGCCGCGCCACGTCCTGGGCCTCTACAATGGCATCCCATGCTTTGGCGGTGAATTTGTCAGGATTGGTTGGCTGCATTGGGTCTTGAGGTCGGGGAGGGTGAGGGGAGGGGGAAAAGCTTTAGTATATCAGGCGGTTAGGGAGCAGCCGTGGTGGCTGTGGGCTGAGCGGAACCTTCAGCCTTTGGCTAAGCGGTGGCTTCAGCCTTTGGCTGAGCAGAGCCTTCAGCCTTTGGCTGAGCGGAACCTTGAGTACCGAGCTGAATCAGCTCTACTTTGTAGCCATTGGGGTCTTCGACAAAGGCAATGACGGTGGAACCATGCTTCATAGGGCCGGGCTCGCGGACGACGTTGCCGCCCTGGCTGCGGATGCGATCGCAGGTAGTGTAGATATCATCTACGCCGAGCGCAATATGGCCGTAACCCGTACCAATATCATAGCTATCCGTATCCCAGTTGTAGGTCAGCTCTAGCACCGAATGGTCGGCCTCATCGCCATAGCCAACAAACGCCAGCGTAAACTTCCCACCCGGATAGTCCTTTTGACGCAGCAGCTTCATACCCAGCACATCGCAGTAAAACTGCAGTGACTCTTCTAGATTGCCAACCCGCAGCATCGTATGCAGTAAACGCATGGCAAATTTCCTCAAAATTACAAAGCACTTTTCCTATTCTGACAGATAGCCCCATCCCCGCGTCTCCCCACCCCCTTCAACTTCCCCCACTCTGATCCCTTCATTACCCTTAAGATCTACTCCTTTAACGTCAGCCTCGCCCTATCCTGGTGTATCGTGCGGTTGCTATACTCCAGCATTGCGTACTTTAATCCAAACGGCATAGAGCGATGATAGATGTACTTGACACAGCCATTGAAGATATCCAAGCGCGGGAGATTCTAGACTCTCGGGGACGGCCGACGATTGAGGCAGAAGTGTATCTGTCGGGCGGTGCTAGCGGTCTCGCACAGGTGCCTAGCGGCGCCTCTACCGGCACCTTTGAAGCCCACGAGCTGCGCGACGGGGATGCCGAACGCTATGGGGGCAAAGGCGTACTCAAAGCTGTGGAAAATGTCAAAGAAACCATTGCCCGCGAGCTGATGGGGCTCGATGCGTTAGAACAAATGGTTGTCGATCAGGCCATGATCGGCGCGGACGGCTCGGCAAACAAGGCCAACCTGGGCGCAAATGCTATCTTGGCAGTCTCTCTTGCCAATGCCAAAGCGGCTGCTCAGGCAGTGGGGCTGCCGCTCTATCGCTATTTAGGCGGCCCGCTGGCAAACGTGCTGCCAGTACCTTTGATGAATGTGATCAACGGCGGTGCCCATGCCAATAACAACGTTGATATTCAAGAATTTATGATTGTGCCAACTGGCGCTAGTAGCTTTCGCGAAGCGCTGCGCTGGGGGGCAGAGGTCTTTGCCAGCCTGAGCAAGGTGCTCGGCGATAAGGGATTGCTCAGCGGCGTCGGCGATGAGGGCGGCTATGCGCCTAACCTCGGTTCTAACCAAGAAGCGCTGGAGCTGCTGATTGCCGCGATCGAAAAAGCCGGCA
>JAAHIA010000565.1 GCA_010671975.1 Leptolyngbya sp. SIO4C1
AGAATCGCGCCGACTCCCCACATCAATCCAGTTCTGGCCGATATCCCCCTTACACAAGAACAGCGGCAGGCAATTCGGTTGACCTGCACGACCCCAGATCGGTTCATCGCCTGGCAGGGCTCAGCCGGTTCAGGGAAAACCTATGCGCTGAATGGCCTCAAACAAATCGCCCAAGCGCAAGATTTTCGAATCAAAGGCTTTGCCCCCAGTGCGGAAGCAGCCCACGGATTAGGGCAGGCACTGGGAATTGAGACAGAGACAGTGGCAGCATTGCTGGCTTCTCAAGCTCAGGCTCAAAGAGAGCTGAAACAGCTTTGGATTATCGACGAGGCCGGGCTGCTCAGCATGAAGGATGCCCATGCCCTGCTATCTCGGGCGACGGCTCAACAGGCCCGAGTCGTTCTGGTCGGCGATACCAAACAGCTCTCGGCGGTTGAGGCTGGGAACCCCTTCAAAAGCCTGCAAGCAGGAGGCATTGTCACCGCCCATCTAGATGAAACGCTGCGGCAGCAGACACGGAAACTCAAGACAGTGGTGCAGCTGATTGCCCAGGGTAAAACGGTTCAGGGAATCGATGTGCTGGATGATGCGGGGTGCTTGCAAAAAATTGAGAATGCCGATCTCAGGCGAGAACAGCTTGCTCAGGATTATCTGAAGCTGCCGCCGGAAAACCGGGCCAAGACATTGTTATTGGCAGGGACCAATCAGGAGCGATTGGCGCTGACGCAAACCCTGCGAGCTGCACTTCAGGCCGAAGGCAGTTTGGAGCAGGATTCGTTCACCGTTCTTGGACTGCGCCAGAAGAACATTACCCAAACCCAGGCTCGCTATGTGACGGTTTATCAACCGGGGGATGTATTGGTGCCGACGCAGGATTATACAAAGCAGGGGTTGTTCAAGGGGCAGCAGTATACGGTGGTGTCGGTTGATCGGGAGAATCAGCGATTGCTTGTGGAGACGCCCAGCGGTCAGGTGATGGGGGTGGATCCGGGACGGTGCGATCGCAAGTCCGTTTATACCGTGCAGGAGGTTGCGATCGCACCCGGCGATCAGCTGCGATGGACAAAAAATGACCGGACAGCAAAGAAACGCAACGGCCAGCGCTTCACTGTGGAGCACATTCAATCAGACGGCACTGCTCGCATTATTGACGGTGAAGGCCAAACCAGACAGCTCAATTTCAGCGGCAAGCAGTATGTGGACTATGCCTGGGTCAGCACCACCTACAGCAGCCAGGGCAAAACGGCTGAGCGGGTGCTGGCCCTGATGGATAGCACTACGACGAACCGCGAATCTTTCTATGTGACGGTCTCCCGCGCCAAGCATCATCTGACCCTTTACACGGCTGATAAAGCTGAGCTGATGCAGCAAGCCCAAACTTCTAGAGCAAAGGAAAACACGAGTGACTACATTCCCCTATTCAAGGTGGTGATTAACCATGCCCAGACCCCGCAAACCCACAGCCGCTATCCAATCGCTATCGGTCGAGCTATCGGACGCGGCGTTAGAGAGCATCTTCGAGAAATGTTTACAGCCTCTGAAGGAGGAAATCAAAATCCTGAGACAGCCTGTACCTCAAACGTCATCAACGACGGAGATTTTGAACCGGCTCGAATCCCTGCAACAGCAGATGAACCGATTGGAGCAAGCATCAGACGCTATGACAACGGATTTACAAGCCTTGCCGCAGAGCTTGAACAGCATCTTGAGCCTCTTTCTGAGGCAGCTAGAAACTACCATGACCAGCAAGCCATCCTCGAATGTGCAGGAGACCTTGCAAACGCAGTTGGGTCAATTAATTTCGGCCTTGAACAGTTGGAGTGTGCAGCTGAAAACCGAACTCGCCTTGCAGCGACAATTGATCGACTCGATCAAACAATTGAACGACAAGTTGAACCGGGGCAGTCTGAAGCCCTAGCGGAGGCGACTGATGCGGATGAGACGGGTGCGACTCATCCTGCCTATGCTGAACTCTGGCAGCGCTACAGTCAGGGGCTGACAGCCCGCAATTCCGTCCAGTTGGATGATTTAGTGGGCCGCAGGGCTTTGGAGGATGGGCAAAGCCGCAAGGTAGTTGCGCTAATGCTGGCAGCAGCAAGCCCGGTTGTTCAAGATATTTATCAGCGTCAGGGCAAGGCGAAGGCCAGGATGTATGTCAATCAAACTGTGCGCGCTATCTGCGCACCCAGACAAAGCCAGCAGCTATCAAAGCTCAAAACTCAGGAAAACCGGCTTGAGCTAGGCGATTAGCTAAAGACGCGCCATCTATCTTTCAGCACACAACACAGACCAACCCCATTGCTTCGAAATCAGAGAACAAAATCTGGGTTCTGCATCGCCGATTGCATCGCCTGGCTCGAGTCCACTCCGAATCGGCGCTGGGCTGCCCGCGTGAGCGGATAGCCCAAACGTGTAAGCAAATGACGGGGACGAGAAAAGGCTAAGATTCGGTAAGTAACTTCTCCTGATTGAGGAGAGCGCTCTACAAGAAACAGCTCTTCTCCAGATAAGGCATGAAGACCAAGCGTGCCGTAGGCGAAGCCGAAACGGTGAGGTTCGTCGATGGTGTAAACCACTCGATTCAAATTCACCCACCAGAGGCCGACGCGACGGACCACAATCGCAACCAGGATGCCTGCGCTCAGCGGTCCCTGAGCATAGAAATGAAGCCAGGGGACACGGAACGGCACCCATGCTTGAATCGCCACCTCGTCCAGCAGGACGAAGGCGTTTTTCAGCGCCCTTGGCCTTCATGCGCGGCCGGACGCTGAAA
>JAAHIA010000566.1 GCA_010671975.1 Leptolyngbya sp. SIO4C1
GATGTGGGTGTTGGGGTTGCGGGTGCGATCGCGGACTGTTCTTGTTCTGCTTGATATTGGGCGAGTAGCTGCTTACGAGTTGGGGGTGTATTGGCTGCAGAGGTTAAGGGGGCAGCATCTTCGGGGGTGGCAGTAGTGGGATCTAGAGGTGGGGCAGAGGAGGTTGAGGAGAGGACTTGGGCGATCGCCGCTTGCCAGACACTGATGTCGACTGTGATTGTCTGGGCAATCAATCCACTCAGCAGGCGTCTTAGTTCGGTTGGGGAAGTGGATTTGTCAAAGAGTGTGGACTCGAAGCGGATGATCTCAATGCGGGAAAACTCGGTCAGGTCGGGAGCTAAGAAAGTCAGCCAATGTCTGGGGATGCCTGCTTGTCGACCGCGCGATCTCAGTTCTGCTCTAACTGCCTTCACTAACTCAGGAAGCCATTTTGCTAACCAAAGGACTTTGGGGAGGGAGCTGTAGGGACTGGCGGTGCTGAGAAGGGTGAAGATGACCAACCAGGCTTGACGGTTGAGGGTGGCACTGGCGCGATCGCTCAGTGCTAGCACCTCTACCAACTGGTGGGACTGTTGGAGGAGCGCTCGCCACACTGTCCAGGTGGGTTGTAGCTGTAGCACGAGTTGGTGCTGTAGGGATTCGGGAAACTGGCTGGTTAGGCGTTGGATGGCGTTAGCGTTGGTAGCGAGGAGCGATCGCAACGGTTCCTGGCAAGAGCTGTCTGCTTCCAGAGCTGTTTGCCACCGAGCCAACCTGCTTTCCCAGGAAGTGGTGGCACTCCACCAGGGCAAACGTCCATATTCCAAGAAGTAGCGCAAACTCTCCCAGTCGGATTTGGTTGGAGATTGGTGAGCAGTCGTTGCTGTTACCTCAGCCGGTCGATAGCCCGCTAGATAATCGGCCAAACTAAGCTCTAAGGCTGCCATGAGCTGAGGCACAAAATCTTGGGCGGCATCATGCGGATCGAGTCTCGGTAAATTGAGCACAACCTGATCTAACCGCACTACTTCATCAGCAGGAATCAGTTGGTCGAATAGCTGTTCCATTCGCGGAAAGGCTTGGTGCCACAGCAAGCGACTCAGGTCTTCCTGCAAGCTGCTGACATCCCCGAGATTGCCAGTGGCGATTTCTAGGGAGACTTGGTTGATAACGTGGGAGAGCATCATAGTTGATCCTCCAAGCGTTCGAGCAGCACCGGATCAGCGACAGACCTTAAGGGGTCGACATCCCAGACTGCGCGGACACGGCTTAGGTCTAACGCTGACTCGCGGAGTTCTTGTAACAGTTCTTCGAGTTCGGCCAGGTTGGTTTCTCCCGTTACAGTTTGAGCGAGATGGTCAAACAAGGCGGCGGTGGCGATCGCTAAAACCCGCACGAGTTCCTCTTGCTGCTCTGATCCCGCAGTGTTGAACGATTGCTGCAAAGTTTCCGTCAGTTGCCGAAAGTCGCTGATACTTTTGTCTTGGAGGACGATAAAGTTTTCAGCTGCAGTCAAAGATTGGCTGCCTGCTAAATTGCTATCTCCTGCCCCCAGCTCTTGCAACTGGTTACGGTAATCGGCAAGACGTTCATTAAAGATGTCATCATCTTCGATAGGCGGAATCGGAACACGCCTTGTCACTGGACCTTCAGAGCAATACAGCCCTGCACCGAGGTTATAAACAGTCAGCGTAATTACAATTTCGCTGAGTTCGCTGAATTCATCCGGATTGTAAGTTACGGTGAAGTTGTCATTTTCCTCCTCTCTGGAACTAATGGCACCGCCTCTGGTATCCCATTGGAAAGCTAACTCGCCAGGGCCGGCAGTCGGTTGAATATTCGTGACTCTCACCGTTAGCCCATCAGCGTCAATATTCACAATTTGTAGCTCAAAGTCAGCAACGGGAGTGCGATATACAGTAATCTCATCAAAATCAGAATTACGACAACCCCCTTCCCCCAGAACCTCATAGAGGATCCGAACCTGCAACCCGTTTTCGTTGTCACCCATGTGGCTGAGTACCGAGCTGGGCTCAAATTGCAGCGTTTCTAAATCAATGCCTCCCTCAATTTCATTGCCATCTAGGTCTAAAGCACGGAGGGTATCGTTTTCTCCTAAAATGTTATTGCCATTACTGGAGGTGATTTGAATGTCAACAGGGCCATTATCCGAGCAAATATTGTCGGGCTCTAGATCCACAACAGCGGTAGGAATCGGATAAATCTTCAGGATTTGCTCAGCTTGGGCGGTGCATCCCGGTTCGTTAGCAGCAAAGTGGACAACTTGCAGGTCAACCGGAGCGTCGATCTGGCTAAAGTTATCGAGGAAGATGCGATCGCCCTCAAAGTCCTCGCCATCCACGGTGAATCGAGCTGAAACATCCGGATCTTCAGGCACAAAGCTAACGGAGCCACCTTGTTCGCCACCTTCGGCACAGTACCCATCGGTTTCGGCGGGAGGCTCAAAGCGGAAAGCCGCATTGGGTAAAGGGTATATCGTGACCGGAATTTCGATAGTGTTTTCGCAATCAGTGCGGCGATCACGCAAGCGAGCCATTAAGACGACGTCTTCTTGTTCTCCATTTTGAGCATACTGGCTCGGATCAAAGCTTTCAATTTCGGTTTCGCCGACGCTCACTGACACCAGTTCAATCGCCGGGTCATCAGCAATTAAGGCGAACTCGATTGGGTCAGCATCATTGCAGAATTGAGTGCCCTGTTTGATGTTGAGGCTGCCGTTGGGCTCTGGATAAATGGCGACGGTAAAGGTGTCGTAACTGCCTTC
>JAAHIA010000567.1 GCA_010671975.1 Leptolyngbya sp. SIO4C1
TCCCTGGCTCGGGTGATGGTGACATACAGTAAATGGCGTTCTCGTTCTAAAGCTTCTTCTTTGGCTTGAATATCATAAGCTTCAGTCAGGGCCTGGGGTAAGGGCAGCACCTTATCAGAGATCTGAATGGCAAAGACAGCTTTGAATTCGAGGCCTTTGGCACGATGCATCGTGCCTAGTTGGATAGCAGCAGAGGATTTTATATCCTGCTCTTCTAGCAGAGTCCAGGGAATTTTAGCTTTTTTAAGGACCTTCTGGATGGGGTGCAAAAGGGTTCGGGTGCGAGCGAATATACCAATTTCATTGGGCAACAGTCCTCGCTCCAGAAGTTGCTGTATTTTCTCATTGACAAAAGCAGTCTCGCTTTGTGGATTTTCAAACGATTGGAGAATTGGTTCTGGTCCTTGAAGAAGGCTGACAGTTCCTTTGCGTGGTTCACGATTGCCATCCAGGTCATCGCTCTCGGGATCGGTAATGCGATCAGCGAAGCGGCAAATTTGCTCAGTTGTGCGGTAGTTGATTTTGAGAATATGGGAACGCCCTTGAACATTGATGCCCAAGGATTTTAGGCTAAATCGTCCCTGGTATATTTGCTGGCCACCGTCACCAACCATCATAAAGCTATTGGGACTAGCACCAGCTAAAGCGTTTAGAAACTTGAGTGCCTGAGGTTTCAAGTCCTGAACCTCATCAACAATGACCGCATCATAGGGGCTCTGTACGGTGCCAGTATCTAGAATATCGGTCGCTCGCCGGAAATAGACGCCCCAGTCAACTTTATGCTGGCTGTGGAGTTGGCTAAAAATAGACTCAAAGACTTGCCAAACTTTTTTGCGATCGCGAATGGTGAGCGCCTGTCCTCGTCCTATGCGACTAACCGATCGATATTCCTCCCAAGTAGAAATGCCGTGAGGTTGGATCACCGAGCGCCATTCTTGCCAGAGAGAGGCAGAATCTAAAAGGCAAGTCGGAGAACCGTGTATGTCAATCAAATGCTTGATTTCGTCATCATTCACTGTACGATAACCCTGCTTGGCTTTGCTGAGTATGGAACCAGCCTGGCTAGCAACGGTAGCGATAGTGATATGCCCTAACTCCTCTGGGGTGCAGAGTAATTGCAGACTACGTGTCAGGTTATCGCATAGGGTGCTGACGAATGTGGTGAGGAGAACCTGCTTACCCTGACGGGCGAGATGTCTGGCCCGATGCAGAGCCACTATGGTTTTGCCGGTTCCAGCAGAGCCGGTCACTTTGACGGGGCCATTGAAGTTGCCAGTAACTAAACGTTTCTGGGAGGGATGCAGAAATCCAATCCAGGTGGCGAGGGGTGCCTGGAGCATTTTCTCCAGCTCACCCTGACTTTTGACGCTTATAAACCGACGCTGGGTGTCTACATTGTCAATCAAAGAGCGGGTAGATTTTATTGTAGGCGGTGTGACCAGCTCACCGGCAACAACCTGAAGAAGTCTTTCCTGAACTTCCTCGGGCAGTTTTTCGACAATGCTGAGAAAATCATCTTCGGTGATCAGCTTACGCAGGATGGGTAGCCAGAGCGGTGGAACTCCCAAGCTTAGGAGATAGTCATCTGCGTGTTTATCGAAGAGACCCATCTGGTCAGTTTGACGTTCGGGTAGGACTTGTCCAACTGATTCGGTGAACTCAACAATTTGAAGCGCCCCCGTCCTCTCGTTAAACTCAACCTTACGCTTTTTAGCCCAGGCGTAGGCATCATCGTGATGTCCTGCGTGCAGGAGTGCCCAGGTATCACCATCTTTGTAAATAATCGCCCTCAGGTCTTGGGTGATGCGGGCTGACCAAAGGTTGTCATTCTTGGTTTTGGTAACCCGTTCCATACTCAAGCCGGGCTGGGAAGGATCATTCTGAAATTTGATGATGAAGTCATTGGCCCGCTTGATCTCTGTCCCGCTGAGCTGGGCCAGGGATGGAAACAGTGACTTGCAGATCATCACATTCATGATGCCACCTCTGCTAAAGCTTGAAGGATTTGATCGGTTGCATTCGGGGCATCGACAAGGACAACCTGGAATGCCTGTCCTTGGGACTGGAGCAGGGTCTGGATAGCTTCTAAATGCGCATCCCTACCATCCAACAGGTAGAGCGATTGACCATCGCGGGTCACTTGAGCGAGGTATTGACCCACAACGCGAGTATCTTCGAAAAGATCGCCACCTGCTTGAACGGTTACCCCATCGCAAGTGTGCAGGCTTTGAATCAAAGGATACCAGAGAGTATCAAACAGATCGAGGAGGTCCTGTAAGGTATCCTGATCGTCTGTTTGTTTTGCTCCACCAGCAGTTGGTGTGGCGGATAGGGTTTGCTGGACTGCTTCGAACCAATCGGTGCGATCTCGAATATCAGTTGCTCTGGCTTTTCCGAGTAAGGCACGACCAATGCGGAAGAAAATCTTAGCCATCTTGGCCTGATCAACCAGGTCGCCGACTGGGATCTCAATTACCTCGTAGCCTTCATTACGCAGCTCTTCACGGATTGCCTGGTCTCGCTTGCGGGTATCAGGATTACCGTGCAGGGCTTTGCTCATGCCATCCAGATAGATGCAAATGCCCTCCGTTCGCTCGTCGGGATCTTCGAAGAAAAAGTCTGGCACCTGGCTGCCTGACACAAGTGGTTGAAAGCTAGGAAATTCGTAATTTTAAGGAGAATGGGCAGAGTGATATGCAAGGCTAGAGTTACCACACAACCAGCCGAGGTGCATGTCAAACTCTACCCAACT
>JAAHIA010000568.1 GCA_010671975.1 Leptolyngbya sp. SIO4C1
AATAGTCGCTTGCTGCGCTCAGGATGTTGGTTGATATAATTGTAGGGATTTTTCATTGGGTGGGTAGAACTCTACTTTTAGTGTTCTACCGCCTTTTTTTGTCCGAATTTATATTTTGGAGATGTCTATTGCATACCAGCAGCGAGGTGGCTGAGTTTATTGGGTTCTGGTGCTCCTGCTCCCAAGGTCTTTTGGTTTAACCCTTTTGGCTTTGGGAGCCGCTCCCAAGGTCTGTTTGGCTTTGGGAGCCAAAACTCACGTACTAAAAGGAGACCAGACCTACTATGCTGCAATATGCTACGCCGGACGCTGCCGCGTTCACCGTTTCGCCTACCTTACCAGCAGACCCCACCTTTTAAGACGTGCATGTCTCCGTGCGCGGCTCGCTCGCAGCGGTGCAGCTAACGGTGCAAACACTGTACAAGCTGAACTATGCCTCACCGAATGATTGGAGTCAGCCCCAGCCCACCGGACGCGGCAGAGAAGTCATCGTGGTTTTGAGACGGCGAGTGAGACTGAGTTAGACTATCCTTCGACTTCGCTCAGGATGCCGCAGCGCCCTGAGCGGAGTCGAAGGGCGCGGGAGCAGGGTGCGATCGCGCATTTCAACTAGGAATGAAGATAGAAGAATAAGGTATCTTCTTGCTATGAGGACTTAGAGCGGTAGAAACTGTACGCGGTTAAGAAACTCTGTGGGCTCTCCCAACTGGGCAATCAGCTCTAAATCGCGGATACAGGTACCGATAGAAACCTTGGATTGATGTGCAAACACAATGCCAGGAAAACTGACAGCAGCAATCTGACGCTTCTTCGCTTCAGCCAACAAATCGTCATCTTGAGAAAATAAGACTCGATTTAGCTCAGCTGCTCGGTCTAACACTTGCGGATCGGTAATACCGCTTCGACCGTCTTCTTGAACCGTCAGAACGTCTACTTTTCGCTGACGTAGTCCAGTCGTAATAGAGCCATGTGCATTTTCATCCATGTAAAGTCGTAAGCTCACTGAATGAGTCCTTGCGCTCTGAGTTTAGCGACAAAGGATGAATCTGCTGTTTCCCGTTCTAAACGACTGACGTATGCTTCGCGACGTTGAATATCAGCATCAATTACTTGCTTATGGTCCCAATAGTAGGCAAGCGCCGAATAGATTTGACTCATGCTGAGATAGCGATGGTTGATCTGAATTTCTTCTGGCGTCCAGCCATAGGCTCTCTGCGCCATCACTAGCTCGACAACTTTGATTGTTGTTCCAGCAATCAAGGGAATATTGTCTTGGTTTAGAGCGATATGGTGATATTCAGTCGGTCGAAACGTCTGAGTTTCCATCACGATTGATTGAGAGGCGATTTACTGATGATAGCAAGTCCGTTGCTGCTTCAGGACTTTCTTATCGCCCTGAGCGGAGTCGAAGGGCGCATTCAATATGCAATAAATTCGGTAAAGCCAGGCAATCAGCTGCCGCATCTCACAGGAAGTATCCGTTAAACTAGATGCGCCTCCCGAAAATCGCTGTTTCATGAGCAAAAACTGGGCCATCTGCATCGGCATCAACGATTACTACAACTTGAAGCCGCTGCAGTATGCCGTGCAAGACGCCGACGCGATGTGCGACTTCTTTTTGAATGAAGTCGGCTTTGAGCAGGTCTTTTACTTTGCCGATCATTCGCCTGAGATTGAGACGCCTCGGGGTAAGATGCGATCGCAGCCCACCTTTGCCAACCTGAAGCGCTTCTTTCGCGAACGCTTTCAGGCTCCGTTTCTGAACGTCGGCGACACGCTCTGGTTTTTCTTTGCTGGGCATGGCGAGCTGCACGAGGGGCATGACTACCTGATGCCAATTGATGTGGACCCCGGCAACCTAGAAGAAACGGCGCTGCGGATAGGCGATATCACCGCCTATCTACGCAACTCGGGTGCAGACAATACCGTGCTGCTGCTCGACGCCTGCCGCAGTCAGGACCGCCGCGCGCCGATTGGCTTTGGCAGCGATGAGCAAAAGGGCATGGTGACAATCTACTCTTGCAGCCCGCGCGAGTCGTCTTATGAGATTGAGGCGCTGCAGCATGGGGCCTTTACCCACGCGCTGCTAGAGGGCTTTCGCCTGCAGGGAGCCAATAGCTGCGCTACAGTGCAGCGCATCGACCAGTATTTGCAGCATCAGGTGCCGAACCTAAATCAGCGCTATCGCAAGCCGGTGCAGACGCCCTACACGGCAGTCGAGCCGCTGTCTAAGAACTATCTGATTTTGCTGCCGCAGCGGGCCAGGCTGGAAGACGTGCAGGCGCTGAAACTTCAGGCATTTAGGGCCGCATCAAACGATCAGCTCGACCTTGCACAGCAGCTTTGGGTCCGGATTTTGGCAGCGTCGCCCGCAGATCAGGATGCCATTGTGGCAATTGGTCGCATTGCTGTCAGGCGGGCTCAGCAAACGGCTAGCGGGCCAATATCGCCACCTCCAACAGCCCGCAGTCGTCGGATTGAAGCGCCAGTTTCTGAGACGCCGCCTGCGCACAGGGAAGCACCGACCTTTGACTTCGATGTTGTCGTCATTAGCAGCATTGAGAGAGGGCTCCTAGGTTTAGGGAGTCCTCAAGTGAAGACCCGCAGCGTAATTGTTCAGGGGGTCACGAAGGATCAGGGCTAAGAACCGTCTCAGGCAGTTGAGGAATCAGGCTCGGCATCATCTGCCCGAAACGCTTGGCACGCAGCGCCTGAATGAGGAAGGCCAACACAGG
>JAAHIA010000569.1 GCA_010671975.1 Leptolyngbya sp. SIO4C1
TCCGAAGATGAACAGCACGGCAGCGAACAGGTAGATCAGGGTGAGGACGTTGTCAGACACGGCCTGTAGATATTGCCTAAGACGGTATGGGCCTGATCGAGGCTGTAGTCTGTCATACCAGCGGCGAGCGCCTGCTCAACCTGAGCCGCTGCCGTCTCAAAATCACCGGCTTCATAAGCCACAATGCCAGCCTCTAAAGCAGCGTCGCCGCTTGACGAAGCAGCATCTGACTCCGCTAGATCGTCAGGAAGGGTCGTACAGCCAGCCAGGAGCACCAAAGCAGCCACCCATAGACGAGCCCAGCCGCCAGCAGAAAAGACTTGGATCACGTTACATCAGAGTATGAACGACGCTATGGACTTACCTCAGCCGCAGCGATCGCATTTCCAGGCAACACTTTGCTCAAATCTTAGCTCAAGTTAAAAAAGGGTGCAGCCCCTCGCTGCACCCCTCTAGCTTTGATTTGAAAAGCGCGCTAACGCCCAGCCGGCGGTCCTACAGCGGTCGATAGACGCGATAGTTGATGCTGGGGAAGATATTGTCAATCGCTTCTACTTTCTGCAGCCAGCCCGAGTCGATCTTGCCGCTGTAGATATCGTCGCGCAGCTTGTTGAAGCGCATCAGGTGCGATCGCGTCCGCCGTACCGCGTAGGGCACCATGGTGCCGGTGCGCATGATAAAGGCCCAGTCCGAAGACTGCGCTAGCAGCAGCTCGCGGGCGGCCTGATTGAGGGCGCGCCATTCTAGCTCGTCAGCGGGCTCGCGCTTGGCCAGCTCAATCATCCGCTCAGCCGCCTTGTGCAAATGCGGATAGATCCAGGCGTTAGTTTCGTTTAGCCAATATTCATGGAATCCCTTGTAGCCCCAGCTTGACTGAGACGGTCGGCTCACCTGCTGGGTGGGATTGGTGCGCAGATAGTCGGCCAGGTGGGTCATCTCGTAAGTGTCTTGGTCGAACCAGGTTTTGCGGAACAGATAGTCGATAAACCAGGGACCCTCATACCACCAGTGGCCAAATAGCTCAGCGTCGTAGGGCGAGACCACGATTGGCTGGCGCTGCATCAGGCCGTTGAGATGCCCAATCTGGCGCTCTCGGTTAAACATAAAGTTGCCCGCATGCTCGGCTGCTTTTTCACGTGCCCAGTACGGGTCGTACCACTGCTTGTCAGACAGGCCCAGATTCTTGCCGGTAATCTTGTGGTACTTGATGCCGACGTTCTTGCGCTGGCCGTTGGGCATGATGTAGGGCTTGATGTAGTCATACTCGGCATCCCAGCCCAGATCGCGATAAAACTCGCGATATTCTGGCGCGCCTGGGTAGCCCACCTTAGACGACCAAACCTGCTGTGACGATTCGTGGTCGCGGCCAAAGGCGGCAACGCCCGTCTCAGCGTAGATCGGCGCATAGGCCCCAAAGCGAGGACGCGGGCGGGCATACAAAATGCCGTGACCGTCGGTCAGAAAATAGCGCAGCCCAACATCGGCGAGCATTCGCTCTAGCCCCTCGTAGTAGGCGCATTCGGGCAGCCAGATGCCGCTGGGCGGGCGGCCAAAGTTTTCTTCATAGCTCTCAACGGCCACCTTCAGCTGGGCCCAAACCGCCTCTGGGTACATCTTCATCAGCGGCAGATAGCCGTGGGTAGCGCCGCAGGTGATGATATCGAGGTTGTTGCTATCGAGATACTGCTTAAAGGCGTTGACTAAGTTGCCATCGTAGTGCTCCCAGACCTGGCGCGTCTTATTAAATTCAGTCGCATAGTATTCTGCCAGGTAGCGCAGGTGACCGTTGTGCTCGTTGCGCTCAACCTCTTGCTCGGCTAGCTCCTCTAGCTGAGCCAGGTGCTCATCGTAGCGCTCCTGCAGCAGCGGATCTCCTAGCATTGACACCAGCGGCGGCGTCATGCTCATTGTCATCTTAAAGTCAACCCCGTCTCGCTTGAGTCCCTCAAACATTGTCAGCAGAGGAACGTAGGTTTCGGTAATCGCCTCAAATAGCCACTCTTCTTCTAAAACGAAGTCACTCTCAGGGTGACGAACAAAAGGGAGATGAGCGTGAAGAACAAGCGCAAGGTATCCGAGCGACATAGGCGACCTCTATAGACTTAGGCAAACGACAGACTTAGGCAAACGACAGACTTAGGCAAACGACAGACTTAGGCAAACGACAGACTTAGGCAAACGACAGACTTAGGCAAACGACTTGAGTAAACAGGCGTAGCCGGGACCTGTCGCCGCAGTACAGAAATAGCGCCCCGAAATACTTAAAGTTTTTTTAGGGTTTCAATCACTGTAGCCGAAAGCGAGGCAAATAGATGGTAGTGGGGGTATCTTTTTTGCAGGGTTAGGCTGAATCAGCGATCCCCGGCCTGGGCTAGCGATCCCACAGCAGTTGTGAACCAGCTCAATGAGGTAGGCTATGCTGTTGCTGATCCACTGCTGCTCTATCGCCACCTATGAAGTTTGATGAACTCGTCGTTCGGCTCGGCGAAACCGTTTCGCACAGCAGCTTAGACGCTCAGCCGACGCTTAACCCAGACATTACCGGCGTGGCTGCGATCGCTGAGGCTGCCCCCCACACCCTCAGCTACATCGAGGGTGAGAAATTTCGCCACCATGCTGAAACCACGGCAGCTAGCGCCCTGATTGTGCCAGACGACACAGATCTGCAGGCCCAGCTGACAGCGCGCCGCGTTGCCTGGGTAGCTGCATCAGAGCCGCGTCTAGC
>JAAHIA010000057.1 GCA_010671975.1 Leptolyngbya sp. SIO4C1
CGAATGCCGTCCCATTTCCATTCGGCCTGCCAGTCAGCCATTGTCTCTGAGGCAAAGCGAGCTTCTTCTAGCTGGGCTGCCAGAAAAAAGGGACGGCATTCGCGCTCAGCTGATTCATCGAGCTGATCAGACCTTTATCTGGTCGCGCGGTGAAGATCTGATTACCCCTCAGTTTCCAGAGCTAGAAGCGCCGCTGCGATCGCTGCCCGCAGGGACCGTACTCGATGGCGAAATTGTCTGCTGGGATGGCGAAAAGCCGCTAGATTTCAACTATCTGCAAAAGCGGCTAGGGCGCAAGCGGGTTACGCCTAAGCTGATGCGCGACAATCCCGTACATTTTTTAGCCTACGACCTGCTAGAAAAAGACGGGGAAGATATTCGCCAGCAGCCGCTGCAGGCGCGGCAGCAGCAGCTAGTAGCGCTACTAGCGGCGCATCCAACCGAGCCAATTAGCCATTCGCAGCCGCTCTCATTTGAAACCTTTGCCGACCTGCAAGCGCTGCGGCCGCAGGCGCGCGATCGCGGCGCTGAGGGTTTAGTGATCAAAGGCATTGACAGCCCCTATCTAGTGGGCCGCAAGCGCGGCTACTGGTGGAAGTATAAAGTCGATCCAATGACGCTAGACGCAGTGCTGATCTACGCCCAGGCCGGCACCGGCAAGCGGGCTAACCTGTTTACCGACTACACCTTTGCTCTCTGGCAAGCAGGAACGCTGGTGCCGTTTGCCAAAGCCTACTCCGGCTTAGACAATGCCGAAATTGAGAAGCTCGACCGCTGGATTCGCCGCCACACGATTGAAAAATTTGGCCCGGTGCGCTCGGTTGAGCCTACCCACGTGTTTGAAATTGGCTTTGAAGGCATTGCCGAATCAAAGCGCCATAAGTCAGGCATTTCAGTCAGATTTCCCCGCATTTTACGCTGGCGAAAGGACAAGCCTACGATAGAAGCTGATACGCTAGAGCAGGCGCGATTGCTGCTAGCTGAGCGACAGTCCTGATTGTGACGCCGCTGGCACTCCCCATAGTAGAGATTTATACCTAAGTCTTTAGACAGCTAGTTGAGAAAGGAAAATTCTCTCCAACGAGCTAAATTCTCATCAGAAATATATTATTTTAGAGAGGCTCATATATCTTAAGATTTCCTTTAGATTTTAGTAGCTGCTTAATCAGCAATCTGTCCTGCACCAGAGCGAGCGCTTTACTCATGCCCGATCTTGCCGAAATCGTAAACCAACTGATTGCTGTTCAGCAAATCACCTATCAGCAGTACCAGGAGCTCTCAAAGCTAACGCTAGGCAATACGCTAGATGCTCAAGCACAACTGCAAATTGACCGCCTACTCGAGGCCATTCATTCCGGTTTAATCAGCATCGTCGAGTGAGCGGCCTGTGCGAAAGGTTTGCTAACGCAGGCTGTAGCGCTCCTCAGCCCAGGGCTCACCGCGATGATGATAGCCGTTGCGCTCCCAAAATCCCAGCTTCATCTCATCTAAAAATTCCAGGCCGTTGAGCCATTTTGCACTCTTCCAAGCATAGAGATGCGGCACCACCAGCCGCAGCGGTCCACCGTGCTCGGGCGGCAGCGGCTCGCCGTAGAGCGTATGGGCGAAAAAGTTCTCTTCTCGAGCAAAATCTTCCATAGACAGGTTCGTGGTGTAGCCGCCGTAGCAGTGCTCCATCACGTGCGAGGCTTTAGGGTCAACCTCAATGGCGGCTAGCAGGTCGCTCACCTTAACGCCGGTCCAGTTGACGTCTAGCTTGCTCCAGGTCGTCACGCAGTGAAAATCGGCAGTGAAGTGGCTCTGCGGCAGCGCCATCAGATCGTCCCAAGTAAAAGTTTTAGGCGCGGCTAGGCCAGAAATTGTCAGCTGCCAGTCGGCTTTATCAACCTTGGGCGTCTCACCGTAGGTCAGAACCGGAAACCCCTTGGCTAAATGCTGACCGGGCGGCACGCGATCGGCCACGTCTGCGCCAGGTTTTTCAAAATGTTTCATTGAGATCCCTTTGCAAGTCGCGTTGACTTTGTCTATACCTTTTGCATATTTGCATATTGTACGGATGCCGGCGATCGGTGCGCGAAATTCTTAAGATAGAGCTAGGCCTGTCACCGTCAGTCGATTAACGCTGTTTAGCCCCTCAAGTCCATCATGAATATCAGTCGTCTTAGCCTCATGGCGGCCTTAGCCGGATTGACTCTGGCTGCTAGCGTTGCACCGGCCGCTGCCGATATTATTATCCGCGATCGCCAGCATCGCTATCCGGTGATTATTCGCGATCGCACACATCGCTATCCGGTGATTATTCGCGATCGCCTGCCCGAGCAGCGACAGGTGGTGGTCGAGTTTGTCGCCCCCGGTCAGGAGTGGGCCAACGTTTTGATTGACGGTCGCGCTGTGTTTCGTCCGCGCACCTTTAACCGACGCGAGCAAATCGAGCTAGAGCCAGGAGCCTATCGCCTAGAAATCACTGGCTTTGACCGGTTTGAAACCTGGTCAACTGGCTATCTCGATGTGGGCCGCGATGATAGCAATGTGATTGTGGTGACCTTTTCGCGCGAGAATGGCGTCAGCGTCTCGGGTGATCCCTATGCTTGGATCCCCGATGCCACCCGTTAAGTCTCAGGTCTAGCCTCACGTGCGGTCACAGCCAGCGCCCCCAGCCTCAGAAACCACCGCTTACGACTGGCTAGCACAGTCGCTCAATACGCTGCATCGAGCGCACTGGCACCGCCAGGTGCAGCCGATTACCGGCAGCGCTGGCCCCATAGTTGAGATTGCCGGACAGTCGCTGCTCAACTTTGCTAGCAATGACTATTTGGGGCTAGCCAGCGACCCCAGACTCGCGGCGGCTGCCGCTCAGGCAATCAAAACCTATGGTACTGGCAGCACCGGCTCTCGCTTGCTCAGCGGTCATCGAACCATTCACCAAGAGCTAGAGCAGGCCATTGCCGCGCTCAAGCGCACCGACGATGCGATTGTCTTTAGCTCAGGCTATCTTGCTAATCTTGGTACGGTGTCGGCGCTGATGGGCGCTCGCGACCTGATTGTGTCCGATCAATACAACCACGCCAGCCTCAAGAGCGGAGCCAGGCTCAGCGGGGCTACCCTAGTTGACTATGCTCACAGCGACGTGGCTAGCCTGCGACAGCAGCTGCAGACCCACCGCCGGCAGTATCGCCGCTGTCTGATTGTCACGGATAGCGTATTTAGCATGGATGGCGACTGCTGCCCGCTGCCTGAAATTTTAGACCTAGCCGCTGCGTTCGACAGCATGGTGATGGTTGACGAAGCCCACGGCACCGGTGTTCTAGGTGCGACAGGAGCCGGTTTCGTGGAGCAGTGCGGCTGCAGCGGACGGCCGCTGATCCAAATGGGCACGCTCAGCAAAGCGCTCGGCAGCCTGGGCGGCTACGTGGCGGGCTCTGCCCAGCTGATTGATTTTTTACGCAACCGCGCCCCTAGCTGGGTTTATACGACCGGTCTTTCGCCTGCTGCCGCAGCCGCAGCCCTAGCCGCGATCGCAGTGGTTAAGGCCGAGCCGAGCCGCCGTCAGCAGCTGCAGCACAACGCCGCCGACCTACGACAGCGCCTCGATCGTGCGATCGCCACTGTTCCTGCACTGCGCTCTCTTCAGCGGCTTCCGTCAGCCTCTCCCATCGTCTGTTTGCAGGTAAAAGATGCTGCCACCGTTCTCAATCTGGGCCAGCGATTAAGGCTAGCCGGTATCTTTGCCGCTGCCGTTCGTCCGCCCACAGTTCCGACTAGCCGCCTGCGCTTAACCGTTATGGCCACTCACCAGTCCGCCCACCTCGACCAGCTGATGGCTGCCCTGATGGCTTTTGACTGACCTAGCGCTAGCCCTGTCCCAACACCATTGGCACCAGCTGCTGCCCAATCAAATAAATCGGATAGACAAACCCACCGGTAACCGCTAGCGTCAGCCCGTAGCCAGCGCACATCAGCAGCCCGTCTGCCTCTAGCATGGCAATCACCAGCAGCAAAATGACCGCCGTCGGAATCGGATTGGTAAACGGAATAGGCAGCATCAGCAGCAGCGTCAGCCAGCTAATGCAGGCCCCGTTGAGCCGAGCAGCGCGCGCATCTTCGGCCAGCCTTACCCAGCGCGGTCGCACCCATCTCTCTAGCCGGCGCGATACTCGCTGCAGCTGACTCAACAGCTGCTCTGCTAGCCGCTTTGGAAACCGGAACTGCGCTAGCTGTCGAGGTAGCCAAGGCGTCTGTCGACCCAGCAGCATTTGTACCGAGAGCACCAAGCAGCCGCCGCCCAGCACCGTAGTGAGTCCGGGCGGCATGGGAAACAAAAACGGTAAAACTAGCAGCCCAATGACCAAGCCAAAGCCGCGCTCTGAAGTCTCGGCTAAAATGTCAGCCAGCGTCAGCGGTCGATGCGCCAGCGTTTCGAGCAGCGTGTGCAGGTCTCGAGAAAACCGTAGATGCATGTTGCTAATTGATCAAATCGTGTAAGGCCATCAACTCTCTTCTAGCAAAGTAGCGCTTGAACAGAAGACATTTGATAAACAGCCTGTGAAGTCTTCACTAAAGTGGCTAGCTAGCTAGATAGGTCTGACAGAGCTGACGAAAGTCGTCACCGCGACGCTCAAAGTTGGGATACTGGTCGAAGCTGGCGCAGGCAGGGGAAAGCAGCACTACCTGAGCGCCCAGCTGCGGCCCCAGCGCCTGACTGCGCAGGACGGCTTTCTCCATCGTTTCGACCATCTCATACTGCTCATAGCCAACTGACTGCAGCCGCTGGGCAAAGGCTGCAGCTGCGCTGCCAATCAGCAGCACTCTGGCAGCGCGCTGCTGAATCTGGGCTAGCCAAGCGGTATCGTCGCCGCCTTTAGCCTCACCACCGGCAATCAGGATAGCAGGCGATTTTACAGAGCGCAGCCCAACCTCAGCGGCATCGTAGTTGGTTGCTTTGCTGTCGTTAATAAAATCAATACCCTGCCAGATGAGAATATGCTCAAGCCGGTGAGCAACGCCCGAAAAGTTTTCAATTGCAGCCGCGATCGCGGCTTTTGGCACACCGGCTAGACAGGCGGCAGCTACTGCCATCAGCAGGTTTTGCTGGTTGTGAGCGCCAACCATTTTAAGCGCCGTTGCGGGTAAAATGGCTTCGCCCTGATGCATCACCCAGCCGCCCTCAAGATAGGTACTCGGCTGAATGGGTGCGATCGCGGTGGCTCCCTGCGTGCTGGTCCAGTGCGTGTTCAGCCAGCTCGCCTCAACCTGCTGCCGCAGGTAGGGATCGTCGCCGTTGAGCACCTTAGCCTCACTGCGCGCCAGCAGCGACGCTTTGATATTGAAATAGTTTTCCAGCGTTTTATGCCGATTCAGATGATCGGGAGTAAACGTGGTCCAAACGCCAATTTGCGGCTTTGGGCCAATGGCTGCCTCAATTTGGTAGCTGCTCAGCTCGGCAATCACCCAGTCGGGGCGCGGCTCTAGCGCTACCTGACAGGCGGCGTAGCCAATGTTGCCACACACGGGCGCAGCCAGCCCAGCGGCCCGAAAGATCGCGCCAACCAGCTCGGTGGTTGTGGTTTTCCCGTTGGTGCCGGTGATGCCAATCCAGGGCACGTCTGAGAGGCTGCGCCAGGCCAGCTCCATCTCGCCAATCACTTCGATGCCCTGCTCGCGCGCCTGCACTAGCATCGGTGCATCCCAAGGAACGCCGGGGCTAACTACCAGCAAGTCTATGCCGGCAGTTGGCACAAACGCATGGCCGAGCTTGACCGCAATCTTTTCTTTCGCTAGATCGGCCTGCTGCTGCTGCAGCGCTGCGCTATGGCTGCGATCGCTAATCGTCACCTGCCAGCCGTCGCGCCGCAGCACCCGAGCTGCGGCAATTCCTGATTTTCCTAAGCCAATCACATAGGCTTGCTGCATCTGTCTTCCTTAGCCTTTCACAATTTCGCCAAAGTCTGCCAGCACTCGTGCATGGTTGCGCAGCAGGCCCAGCAGGTTTAGCCGATTCTGCCGAATGTTGGCGTTTTCAGCCATCACCAGCACGCTGTTCTCACCGTCAAAAAATTCGCTCACTATCGGTGCTGCCTGGGCTAGGCCGGCCAGCAGCTTGCCGTAGTCGCGCTCCGCCTGAGCCGCCTGAGTCTGCGGTACTAGCTGCTGCAGACTGTCGTAAAACGCTTGTTCTGAAGCCTGCTCAAAACGGCTAGGATCCACCACGTCGGCTGGCTGCAGCGTCACTGTGTCTAAATCGCCCTTGACGGCGAGCTTGGCCGCGCGATTGACCGTCTCATAAACTGCCGCTAGCCGCCCATCTTGCCGAACGGCCTGCAAAAATTCGGCGCGATCGCGCACGTCTAGCAGGCTAGTCAGCGCCCGCTGGCGGTAGTCCGTATCTGCCTCATTCAACACGGCATTTACGAGATCATAGTCAACGCCGCGCGTTTCCTGCAGCAGCAGCCGCACTCGCTGCACAAAGAAATCTTCTAGCTGCTGATAGAGCTGCGTCCCGTCAATGTCTTCGCGCCCGGTAGTAAAAGCAGCAACGACCTGACTGAGCAGCTCGTGTAGATTAATCGGCAAGTTTGCTGCCCAGACAATATTGATGATGGCGTTGGCCGCGCGCCGCAGCCCAAACGGGTCGGCCGAGCCGGTCGGCAGCATGCCTAAGCCAAAGATGCACACCAGCGTATCTAGCCGGTCGGCAATGCCCACCACCTGCCCAATCGGAGACTCGGGCAGCGCGTCCTCAGCGCCCTTGGGTAGATAGTGCTGCGCGATCGCATTGGCAACGGCCGTTGGTTCACCGCTGTGCAGCGCGTATTTCTGGCCCATCACGCCCTGCAGCTCTGGAAATTCGCCTACCATCTGCGTTACCAGATCGGCCTTGCATAGCAGCGCTGCGCGATCAACCTGCTGAACCTGCTCTGCACTGAGGGTCAACTGCCCGGCAATCTCTTGCGCAATCTGGCGAATGCGCTCGGTCTTATCGCGCATCGAGCCAATCCGCTCTTCAAACGTCACCGTCTCTAGCTTGGGTACATAGGCCGCTAGCGGCTGCGCCCGATCGGCGTCAAAGAAAAACTTGCCGTCTGACAGCCGCGCCCGAATCACCCGACCGTTGCCCTCGGCGATAATGTCAGCTTTAGCCGGATCGCCGTTGGAGATGGTGATAAAGCGCGGCAGCAGGTCGGCTGAGGCCGCCTCGGGCCGAATTGGGAAGTAGCGCTGGTGACTTTCCATCTCCATAATCGTCACCTCGGCCGGAATGTCTAGAAATGTCTCGTCGAACTGCCCGACTACCGCCGTTGGCCATTCCACCAGATTGGTCACTTCCGCGAGCAGCTCGTCTGAGACGATCGCCGCGCCGCCGACCGACTGCGCCGCTGCTTCTACCTGCTTCAGGATAGTGTCTCTGCGCTGCGCTAGATCTACTTCTACGTAGGCCGATCGCAGGGCCTCAACATAGTCGTCTGCCTGAGATAGCGTCAGCGTCGCCGGATGCAAGATGCGATGCCCTGCGGTGGTGCGATCGCTGGTGCAGGTTTCCGAGCCATTCTCTAGCGTCAATGGCAGCACCTGCCGATCGAGCAGCGCCACTAGCCAGCGAATCGGCCGGGGAAACTTCAAATCGCCATCTCCCCAGCGCATAAACCGCTTGCCCTCAAGCCCGAGTACCCACTGTGGAATCAGCTCAGTCAAAATATCGGCTGCTGGCTGCCCCGCAATTTTCTGCGTCACATAGACAAAGTCGCCTTTATCTGTCGTGCGGATTTCAAAGTCATCGACCGACACACCGCGCGATCGGGCAAATCCGGTGGCTGCCTTGGTCGGTTTACCCGCTTTAAACGCTGCCTGTGCCGGCGGCCCCTTTACCTCCTCCTCGCGGTCTGGCTGCCGCTCGGGTAGCCCCTTTAGCAGTATGGCAAGTCGCCTGGGCGTGCCATAAAACTCAATCGCCTCGGGCACTAGCGCCTGCGCCTCTAGCGCTGCAGGAACCGTCGTCTGCCACTGCGCGATCGCATCGCTCACAAAGCTCGCTGGCAGCTCCTCCGTCCCGACCTCTAGCAAAAACGTCGCCATAGCCCGTCAACCGCTCACAAAACGCTCCTATTATCTCAAGATTTGCCAAGATTGAAACCCTGTCCCACCCTTTCCCACTGCCTAGTAAAATAGCTACGCAACCCTATCTCCGCTCTGCTATGCAAGTCTTTGTTTTGATCTTCAATGCTCGCACTGAGAATGAGGGGATCCACACGCTGAGAGTGGGCGATCGCAATGCGGTGCTGATGTTTGAAGAAGAGGACGATGCACTGCGGTTTGCGGGACTGCTAGAGGCGCAGGATTTTCCAGAAGCTTCGGTAGAGGCATTTGAGCAAACAGAGATTGAAGAATTCTGCGAGGGGGCAGGCTACGAGGCCAAGCTCATTCCGACCGGGACGCTGCTGATGCCACCCGAGCAAAACGTCGATCAGACTGACTGGAATCCGAATGCCACACCTGAGCAGCGGGCCGAGGCTGAGCAAAAAGCCAAAGATATCTCCGATGCTGAGCTTGATCGCATTCGCCAGCAGCTAGAGAAGCTGCTATAGCTGAGGTATTACCATGTCTTTAGAAGATCGCGGCTATCTGCTGACCGAGCAGATTAACCCCAACAGCCAGCAGCTAGATCGGCTCTCAACCTTAGAAATGGTTGAGGTGTTTAACCAGGAAGATCAAAAGACGGTTGATGCGATCGCGGCAGCAAAGCCGTCCTTGGCTCAGGCAATCGACCTGACGGCAGCGGCACTGCAGAAAGGCGGTCGCCTTTTCTACGTCGGGGCAGGTACTAGCGGTCGGCTGGGTGTCCTAGATGCGGCCGAATGTCCGCCTACGTTCTGTACGCCACCTGAGCTGGTGCAGGGCATTATCGCGGGCGGTGCGCCGGCCCTAATCCGCAGCTCTGAAGGACTTGAAGATCATGCCGAAGATGGCGCAGCGGCAATCACCTCGCATCAGGTGGCGGCAATTGATGTAGTCGTGGGCATTACAGCCGGCGGCACCACCCCCTACGTGCGCGGTGCGCTGCAGGAAGCGAAGCTGCGCCATGCTACCACCGTCTTTATCGCCTGCGTGCCAGCAGAGCAGGTTGATATCGCCGCTGATGTCGACATTCGCCTGCCGGTAGGACCAGAAGTGCTGGCCGGCTCTACCCGTCTTAAGGCTGGCACGGTCACTAAAATGGCGCTGAATATTCTCTCTACCGGCGTCATGGTCAAGCTGGGTAAAGTCTATGGCAACCGCATGATCGACGTGGCCGTCACTAACAGCAAGCTGCGCGATCGCGCCCTGCGCATCATCAGCGCCCTCACCGATCTCAGCCGTGAGCAGGCTAGCGTGCTGCTAGCGCAAAGCGATCAGCAGGTAAAGCTTGCCCTGATGATGCACTGGTCAGATCTGCCTAAAGCGACTGCTCAGCAGACATTAGACCAGCAGGGTGGCAACCTCAGACAGGCGCTAGCCAGTCTCAAATCATAGCTAGCTATGAGCTAAGTGCTCTGCAAAGAGCAAATTGGCTATCATAGTAACAGCACTTAACTCCATAATGTGCTTAAACCCGCTTGGCTAAACCGATCAAAGCATATTGCTGCTGTTAGGTGTTTGCATTCCTTCTTTCAGGGAGAATCAGCTATGCCGCAGAAAAATGCAGCTCGAATGTACCGTGAAGTTCAGCAGGCTCAAGCTAGAGAAGAAAGACGTAAGGCTCTGAGCAATCCAGAAGCTTTTGTGAAAATGGCCGCTGCTAGAGGGTACACTTTCACAGTTGAAAATCTAGAGTCTCAGCTGGCGCAGCTATCTGATGAGGCTGTGGCAGCAATTTTTAATCCAGGCATTCCACCTAGACATCACCTGTTTCCTAGATAGTCGCGTTTAGAGATTAGCAAGTCTGCTACAAAGCCTGGCTGCCGGCAGCCAGGCCATTCAATTCCTATGCCAGCCCAACCAGTTTCTCGCTCAGCTCCCACATGCGAACTGCCTTATTGGCATCCATTGCTTCATCTGAGACTTCCTGGTCAAATGCCTGCCGTCCCTCTTTCTGGCGGTTGCCCCAGCTCCAATAGACGCCCGACTTTTTGAACTCAGGCTCAGCCACCACCTGGGCCACGCGATCGCCCGCCAATTCTTCTGAGACATAGCCGCCGGTAATATTCTTTTGAAACAGCGGAAACAGCTTTCTAAACAGCCCATAGTGGTTGCGAAACAGCGCTGTTTCAGCCACACAGCCGGGATAGAGCGCATTGAACGTAATATCAGTAGAATCGCTGTAGCGGCGGTGCAGCTCGCGCATCGTGAGCATATTGCAGAGCTTGCTGTCTTTATAGGCTTTACCAGACTTAAACTTCTTGCCATCAATCATTGACATAGGCGCTTTGAAGCCAGCTTCAAAGCCAGCTAAGTTGCCCAGATCGGGCGGAGCTGGAATGGGAATCTTGCCGCCTAGCTCTTTCGGATTAGCGGTGACGGTGCCTAAAATTACCAGTCGCTTATCAGCGGCGGTCGAATTTTTCAGATCTTCAAGCATCAGGTTGCACAGCAGAAAATGCCCGAGATGATTGGTTGCAACGCTCAGCTCATAGCCTTCTTTGCTGCGCATCGGCTCTTTCAGCAGCGGGAAATACACGGCAGCATTGCAAACGAGCGCATTTAGCTGACGCCCAGTCGCTCTAAAGTCTTGAACGAACTGACGCACGCTCTCTAGCGAAGCCAGGTCTAGCTGCATAATCGTCCGACTGCTCTCAGGGATACCGACTTCCTTCGCAACATTCTCAGTCTTAGGCAGATTCCGACAGGCCATAACCACGTGCCAGCCGCGCTCGGCCAGAGACTTAGCGGCATAGAGCCCAACGCCCGATGAGGCGCCGGTAATAATCACTGTTGGCTGCTGACTGTCTGACATGGCATCCGCCTCCCAATTGGCCGATTAAGCGACTGACGCCCGAGGCAAGCTGAGGCGTCAGTTCCGTATATTAAGCAATTGTGAGGCTCAGTTTTCGAGATGTTGAGAAAAGTTTTCAAACGACAAGTTGGCAGCTCAGATAGCGCAGCTAAGCTCCTGCGTCTTTTGACTGAAGATGAGATTCTCACGATAGTCAATCGGGCAGTCAATCACGACGGGAACATCCTGTTCCAGCGCTTCTTTTAGCGTGGGTACGAAGTCTTCTGTCGCCTCAATGCGATAGCCTTTAAGCCCCATACTCTCGGCAAATTTAACAAAGTCGGGATTGTTAAACTTAATGAAGCTAGATTCACCGTAGTGAATCTGCTGCTTCCATTCAATCAGGCCGTAGCCGCCATCGTTAAAGATGACGGTGACAAAAGCGGTGCCGACCCGCAGCGCCGTTTCTAGCTCCTGGCAGTTCATCATAAAGCCGCCGTCGCCGGTGGCCGCCACAATCTTGCGTGAGGGGTGCACTAGCTTCGCTGCGATCGCACCTGGGATAGCAATGCCCATCGAAGCAAAGCCGTTAGAAATGATGCAGGTATTGGGGCGATCGCAGTGATAGTTGCGGGCAATCCACATTTTGTGTGCGCCCACGTCTGAGAGCAAAATGTCGTCTGGGCCAAGCACCTGCCGCAGATCGTAGAGCAGCTTTTGCGGCTTAATCGGAAAGCTAAAGCTGTCGGCATAGAGATCATAGTCAGCCTGCATCTCTTCCTGCAGCGCTTTAAAGTGGCTAACCGACTGCTCGGGCCGCTTCACCCGCTTCAAAATCTCGTAGAGCGAGTCAGCGATATCGCCCACGACCTCTACTTTAGGAATGTAGCTGCTGTCAATTTCAGCCGGCGTCAGCCCTACGTGAATGATCGGAATGCGACCCTCCGGATTCCATCGCTTCGGGGCATATTCCACTAGGTCGTAGCCAATCGCAATCACCAAGTCGCTGCGATCAATCGCGCAGGAAATATAGTCGCGCTGCTGCAGCCCCAATGTCCACAGCGCCAGCGGGTGCCGATAGGAAATCAGCCCCTTGCCCATAAACGTGTTGCTCACCGGGATATTCAGCTCGTCTGCAAAGGCCGTAATTGCATCGCCCGCCTGAGCTCGAATCGCACCGTTGCCCACCAAAATCATGGGGTTGCTCGCCTGGGAAATTGCCACCGCCGCCTGCTGAATGCTGTGCAGTGAGGCATAGGTTTTCTCTTGCGCATCGCGTCGCAGCGGCAGCCCGGTCGCCTCCATCGCCGCAATATTCTCGGGCAGGTCAATATGCACCGCGCCTGGTTTCTCGGTTTGGGCAATCTTAAAGGCTTTACGGACAATTTCTGGCGTGTTGTCGGGCCGCACAATCTGCGTATTCCACTTGGTGACCGGGGCAAACATCGCCACCAGATCGAGATATTGATGCGACTCAATGTGCATGCGGTCGGTGCCTACCTGGCCGGTAATGGCCACTAGCGGCGCCCGGTCTAGGTTGGCATCGGCGACGCCGGTCATCAGATTGGTGGCTCCTGGCCCGAGCGTTGAAAGACAGACGCCGGCTTTGCCCGTCAGTCGCCCGTAGACATCGGCCATGAACGCTGCCCCCTGCTCATGGCGAGTCGTAATGAACTGAATTGAAGAATGCTTTAGCGCCTGCAGCACCTGAAGATTTTCTTCTCCCGGAACGCCAAAGATGTACTCCACGCCTTCATTTTCAAGGCAGCGGATCAGCAGTTCGGCAGTGTTCATAGATTTAAGGTTTCCAATTGTGTTAAACGCGTTACTTCACCCAAACTGTTTTAGCATTCACAAATTCGAGAATGCCGTGGCGACCCAGCTCGCGGCCAAAGCCGGACTGCTTAATACCGCCAAAGGGAATGCGCGGATCGGATTTGACCATACCGTTGATAAAAACAGCACCAGCCTCAATCTCATTAATTAAGCGTGCCTGCTCGTCAGCATTCTGTGTCCAGGCGCTAGCGCCTAAGCCAAAGGGCGTGGCATTGGCAAGCGCGATCGCAGCCTCTAAGCTATCCACTCTAAAGATTAGCGCCACCGGCCCAAAGAACTCTTCTTGGTCAGCCGGCGTCCCCGACGGGATCTGCGTCAGTATCGTGGGCGGATAGAAATTACCGGACTTGAGCGTCTCCGGCAGCTGCTGGCGTAGCGCGCTAGGATCGCCCCCTACTAGAGCAGTCGCTCCGGCGCTGAGGCAGTCGCGCACCTGCTGATCAATATCATGCAAAATTGCCGGCGTAGCTAGCGGCCCAATGTCGGTCTCGTCGGCCAGCGGATCGCCAACTTTTAAGGCTTTGAACTTTTCAGCTAGGCGCTGCTCAAACGCATCGGCGATCTCGCCAACTAAAATAAATCGCTTCGCGGCAATGCAAGACTGACCGTTGTTCTGCAGGCGAGCCGCCACAGCTACCTCCACCGCCGCGTCTAAATCGGCGCTCGGCGTAACGATGAAGGGATCGCTGCCACCTAGCTCTAACACCGCCTTTTTAATTTGCTTGGCCGCTGCTGAAGCAACGCTTGCCCCGGCCGGACCGCTGCCGGTCAGACTGACTGCTCTGACCCGCTCGTCGTTAATCACAGTGGCTGTTTGCTCAGCCGTAATCAGCAGCGTTTGAAACGCACCTTTAGGAAAACCAGCTTCGGTAAAAATTTGCTCGATAGCTAGCGCACACTGCGGTACGTTAGAAGCGTGCTTGAGCAGCGCTACGTTGCCAGCCATCAGTGACGGCGCGGCAAACCGAAAAACCTGCCAGAATGGGAAATTCCAAGGCATCACTGCCAGCAGCACCCCCAGCGGCTGATAGCGAATAAAGCTGCGGCTGCCATCAGTCTCGTGCGACTCGTCAGCAAGATAGGTCTCTGCTTGCTCAGCGTAGTGACGACAGACCCAGGCGCACTTATTGGCCTCTGCGATCGCAGCTGAGAGCGGCTTACCCATTTCTAGCGTCATCAGCCGACCAAACGCTGCCTTACGAGCTTCTAAAATATCGCCCGCTGCTTTAAACCAGGCAGCCCGCTGCGCAAAAGAAGTCTGCCGAAAGCTGATAAAGGCATCAGCTGCCAAATCTAGCTTTTGCTGCATCTCTGATGGGGAAAGCGATTCAAAGACGCGACTCTTCTCACCGGTTGCCGGATTAATACTTGCAATTGCCACAATTCACCTCCTGGCGATGGCGCCGCCACTGTAGTCCGCTACTGTAGCGCTGAAGCGGTTTCTATGTCACATCTCTACTCTGACAAGTCATCTCTCAGGAAGACATTGATTTGTATAGATTATTTACCTAAGTAATTAATTCAAAATGTAACCAGCAATCGCTTTTTTCCTAGCAATAAGTTAAGAACTTATTAAATACTGGTCAGTTCTTACTATCTGCCGATAGGGTATATGCAAGATACCTCCTAACTGCGTCTTCAGCCTCATCTTGCATCCTCTGTTCGGAAGCTTTTCAGATGAGGCTGCTATTTCTTGAAGCAGCTCTTGATACTCATTTAAGGCTGGCTTAATCGTTTTTCTAAGTATTTTTACTTACTAATAATTCTTCAAACTGCTGTTCTCATAGCTGCTCCAATAAAATGCTCCAATAGAGTTTCGACTTCGCTCAACTCTCAAGACTGGCAGGTTGAGCGAAGTCGAAACCGGGTTGATGGGGCATATTATTTAGCCACAGCTGCCTTAGATACGCTTACATGGTTGGCTCGAAGCTATCACGCTGAGTCACACATTCGTTTGCAGTGAACTGACCGGAGGTCATGCAGCGCTCCCAGATGATGCGTCGAGCAATGCTGCCTGGCAGCTGATCGATAGATTCAATGGCCTTGTCATACATCTCAACGCTTTTCGCTTTCTGACCCTGGCGCGAGTAAAGCTGCGCTTTTAGATAGAACAGCTCAGGATTGTTGGGCGCACCTTGAATAGCAGCGTCAACGGCCTCCATCGCCTTATCATACTCACCGAGATCGCGATAGCCTAGCGCAATGCCGCGATGCGAAAGATAGGTAGGTGAACCGTAGGTCTCCAGCCGATTAATCGCTTGCTCTGGGTCAGCGAAGGGCAGATTCACAGCCAGCATCAAATCCATGTAGCCTTTGATCAAATTAAGTTCGGGATCGTTGCTAGACACCCTCTCAGCGCGATCAAGATGGCTGAACACCTGCTGCAGCATGCCTAAAACAGCGGGGGTAGAGCGAGCCACGCCCTGAGTTTTAAGCCTATGCGCGCCCTGCAAAAAAATGCCGACTGCAGAATAAAGGTTACCGCGCAGCGGATCGGTTTCAATCAGCGCCGTTGCTTTTTCATGCGTCAGGTCGGCTCGAACTGCGAGCTCATCCCAGTCGCCATCAAGATAGGCAAATGAGGCCAGCATGGCATGGACCATCGGTTCCTCAGTCTCACTGGCCTCAGCCGCAGCCAGATAAGCTTTGCCTTCTGCATAGTCGCCTTCTTTGAAAATGGCTTCAAATGCTGCCTCAGTGCTATCGCCAATCGCATGCGGCGCACTTGTCCGAAAGGGATCGCCCGCAAATGCCGCTAGGTTTGATAGGCTCAAAGAAACTGCAAGCGTAGCGGTTGCGATCGCGCCTCGTCGGCCAGCTAACGATCTCGTTGACCGTAGAAATGTCAATAGGTTAAGAGCCATGTTGCAGTTCCTTGTAAGCACGTTAAAAAAGAGAAAGGCTGTACTGCTCGGCACAGACTGACTCAGCCGCATCGAGTATAGCGAGTCAGCTCAAGGATTGTGGAAAACTAATGTGAAGCTCTTCGAGCTGGCATAGCCCCAGCCGCCAAAAGCGCTTAGCGTAAGCTTTACGCCCGCTTTCGAGAAATTGCAACCGCAATCTTACCGCTAAAGTTTGGGATCGGTGCGTGAGGCTTCGTCACTTTTACAGAAACTTCTTGAATGCGACTGTCATTGCTAAGGGCTTGGGCCGCGATCGCATCGGCTAGCCGCTCAATCAGCTTAAATTTTTGGGTCGCTACTAGCTGCTGCGTCTGTTCAATCAGCGTCACATAGCTATGCGTGTCTTCGAGGCGGTCAGACTTACCGGCAATCGATAGATCGAGACTGAGGCTGATATCGATCTCAAACCACTGTCCTAACACGTTTTCTTCTGGCAAGGCCCCGATATAGCCATAAGCGCAAATGCCAGCAATTTCGATTTTGTCCAATAGTTTCGACACTCCTCTAAAGCGTTTGTAAAAAAGCCCTGATTGGCTTCAAGCTAGGATGCTGACAAAGGTTATTGGAACTGGCAGCATCA
>JAAHIA010000570.1 GCA_010671975.1 Leptolyngbya sp. SIO4C1
TCTCAATGATGGCAGTACGACCGCCGTCATATAGATCAACGGCCGTCACTCGACCGGCATCTAGGTAATCTAAGAATCGTCCGTAGGTCATGCGGGTGTTGGCAGCATTGCGACCCATATCAGCAGGGCCGCCCCCCATCGAACCTTGCCAGAAAAAGAACCCAATCACTAGGGCAGGCAAGGTCCACAGCAGGACAACTCTCCAAGAAAGTTTCATAACTCGGTGGCCTCTTTGGAATTAACAACCCTTTCCGGCTTACGTCAGAAAGCGATTAGTCTAACTTATGCGCTTCTTAATGGTAGTTCTCTATCGGTCAGGTGTGGATCAGGCCAGGCGTCGTACTAAACGCGATCGCGGCTGAATCCAGTACCTTCAGTTTTATGAGACTAATCTTTACTAAATTTAACGTAATTTTCCGGTGCTGATCAATTCCGAGGCAGTCGATCTGAATAAAAAGGGCGAAAAAGGACTACTGACCCAGCGCGATCGCGCTTTCCAACCGCCCGGTATCAAAGCCGCGCTCGTGCAGGATCACCCAGGATTCAACCAGATCGGGTCCCTGCATATCGCCCATTAGCGCAGCGCGCAGCGATCGCATCACTAACCCCTTCTTCACGCCTAGCGATTTCGTCACCTGATTGATCAGCGATTTGGCATCCTCTACGGTCGCAAAATCGCTCGCCTTTAGCGCATCGAGTGCCGCCTGCAGCGCCTCGCTGACGCCCGCCTGCTGGAGCTGCTTTTGGGCCGCTTCGCTAAAGTCCACAGCTGGCGTAAAGAAAAAGTGGCTCAGCTCAACGCAGTCTTTTAGCCGCGTCAGGCTAGGACCTACCAGCGCTGCCAGCTTCAGCAGCCAAGACTGATCGGCATTGAGATCAAACGCGTAGCCGGCCTCTTTTAAGTAGGGCGCAATCATGGGCAGCAGCGCCTCAGGCGACAGGGCGTGCAGGTACTGGCTGTTAATCCAGTCAAGCTTGTCCCAGTCGAACTTAGCCCCGGCCTTGTTTACCCGATCAAAGCTAAACAGCTGGGCTGCTTCTGCTAGCGTAAACAGCTCCTGCGCATCGGGGGCCGACCAGCCTAGCAGCGTCATGTAGTTCGCCAGCGCCTCAGCGGTAAAGCCCATCGCTCGAAAGTCAGAAATTGAGGTTACGCCGTCGCGCTTAGAGAGCTTTGCCCCCTGCGGATTTAAGATCAGCGGCGTATGGCCGAAGATCGGCACGCTGGCCCCTAACGCCTCGTAGAGCAAAATTTGCTTGGGTGTATTGCCAATGTGGTCTTCACCGCGAATCACGTGGCTGATGGCCATGTCAATGTCGTCTACTACAACGACGAAGTTGTAGAGCGGCGGGCCGATCTGATCGCTGGGGGCAGCGCGAGCAATCACCATGTCGCCGCCTAGGTCGCGCCCTTTCCAATGGACCGGACCGCGCACCAAATCATCCCAAACGATTTCGCGGCCGTTCTCAATTTTGAAGCGAATCACCGCCGGGCGACCCTCAGCTTCGAACTGCTCAATCTGCTCAGGGGTGAGGCTGCGGTGCTGATTATTGTATCGCGGCGCTTCGCCTCGGGCCTTTTGCGCTTCGCGCATAGCGTCTAGCTCGGCCGGCGTTTCGTAAGCCCGATAGGCCAGACCCTGATCTAATAGGGCCTGAATTTTGGGCTGATATAGCTCAGCGCGATCGCTCTGATAGATTGGCCCTTCATCCCAGGTCAGCCCCAGCCACTGCAGGCCGTCCATAATATTCTGCGTATACTCGGGCTGGGAGCGCTCTAGGTCGGTGTCTTCGATGCGCAAAATGAACTGACCGCCCCGATTTTGGGCAAACAGCCAGTTAAAGACAGCCGTTCTAGCTGTGCCAATGTGCAGGTTGCCGGTAGGACTCGGCGCAATCCGAACGCGAACAGTCATAGGAAATTAGCAGGCTGAAGGCAGCAGGGTGAATGAGTGCAGGTTATTAGGGTACTACAGGAGCGGCCGAGCGCGATGCGTCGAGTCGGTGCGATCGCGCCGGTCAGACTGCTGCTCAAAGAGCAATCAACCTCAAGCTTTAGATTTCCTGCAGCAGGAAAGCTTCGATTGCCTCTATGAGCTGGTCTAGCTCCGACTCTAGCGTGAAATAGTGCGTGCAGGCGCGGACGCAGCTAGGCGACAGCAGCGTCCGCAGATAGATGCTTTGCGCTTCTAGCACCTTAACCAGATGGGCGTGCAGTGCTGGCACAGGCTCACCCTCACGCATGATCTGAAATGAAACCAGTCCTGACTCAGGCGGCGACTTTAGCAGACACTCAATCTGCGGCAGTCGATTGAGGCGTCCCCACAGGTAGCTGCTCAGCTGACAAATTCTAAAATAGCGCTGCTCAGCGGTGCCCCACCGGTCGTGATAGTCAATCGCGGCGCGCAGCGCCGGCCAAAGCGTGCCGTCGGAGGTAGCAATCTCAAAGCGGCGGCCGTCTGGCTGCCAGCCAACTGGGTTGGCCTCTGCGTCGATGCGAATACCGCGCCAGCCAATGAAAGTTGGCGTTACCTCAGTGAGGGCGTCAGGATGAATGTAGAGCCCGCCCACGCCTGCCGGGCCGCACCACCACTTATGCCCGGTAAAGGCGTAAAAATCAGCGCCTAGCTGATCTAGCGTCAGCGGCAGCATCCCGACTGACTGCGCGGCATCTATCAGCACTGGCACTGACTGGCTGTGGCATAGGTCAACCATTGCTTTGA
>JAAHIA010000571.1 GCA_010671975.1 Leptolyngbya sp. SIO4C1
GACAGAAAAGCCGATAGGAGAAAACCATGACTAACTCATCTACGCTAATCACCCCCTTTGGTCAAGTTGCTGATAATGCTGTCCTGCTAGAAAAATCGGTCACGGCTCCAGTCTGCGAAGGTCTTAATGTCGCCTTGGCAAGCTTTCAAGCCCTGTATATCCAATACCAAAAACATCACTTCGTCGTCGAGGGAGCTGAATTTTATCAGCTGCATCAGTACTTTGAGGAAGCATACGGGCAAACCAGAGAGCACGTCCATGACATTGGTGAACGGTTAAACGGTCTCGGCGGGGTACCAGCTGCCAGCTTCGGCAAGCTAGCTGAGCTATGCTGCTTTGAGCCCGAGCCAGATGGCGCATATCGCTGTCGCGAAATGGTCAAAAATGACCTAAAAGCAGAGCAGGCTGTGATTCAGGTCATTCGTCGTCAGGCAGCCCAGGCAGAAAGCCTCGGCGATCGCGCCACGCGCTACCTATACGAGACAATCTTGCTCAAGACAGAAGAACGGGCTTATCACCTAGATCATTTCCTCGCTCACGATACGCTAGTTACCTTCCTAAACAACTAGACAGGCCTGCAACGATGTGCAATCTCTTTTCAGAACTAGCCTAGCAGCCGTCGTTCCGAAAGAGAGCTCATCAAAAACTGCACCGACAAGCCCCACCTGGGGCTTTTTGTATTTTTAACTTCCTAAAATCTACTGCTAAATAACAATAGATGTCAAGAAGCTTGACCAATTATTTTGCTGGCTATCCCGCCCCTAATTTCTCTGTCTGCGAAATTACACTTGACTTCGAAGTCAAGTCACCTTACCGCTGACTCAAGCTAGCTTCTGGGCACAAAGTTCATCCAAGGCTGAGGCTGACTTTTGTAAGAACTATTCTCAATAAGATTCATTCTGAGCTAGAATAGATCTCGCTCATCGTAGATCAAGCCGAGAGTGCTATGGGACGAGTTAGTGCAGCACACAAGCAGCGATTCCATGTAGAAGGACGCTTCACCGGGTTTGCCGCAGGGCGCAAGTCGCCATTTAAATATCTGTGTGTAGAAACTGCGGACGGTCCTCGTGAAATTGAGCTAAAAAAATCGCTGCAGCTAATGTTCTTTCAGCATTTAGCCGTTGGCGACTGGGTGCAGATTAGAGGCTATCAAAGCCTTGATGCCATGACTGGCCTTTCTCGATTCAAAGCAGATGAGATTGTGAAGCTAGCTCAGCCTGCCACATCAAGTAGTCCACTACCCTCAGCGCCGCCGGGCTTGCAGACAGCGAAGGTATTAGTCTGCCAGAAATCTGCCTGCCGCCAGCGCGGTAGTCAAGCGGTTTGTCAGGCGCTAGCAGCCGCCTTAAGCCAAACGGGTTTAGATCATGTACAAATTCAGCCGACAGGTTGTATGAATCGCTGTAAGGCAGGTCCTAATGTTGTGGTGATGCCCGATAAGGCTAGCTACTCTCAAGCCTGCCCTGAAAAAATGGCTACTCTGGTCAGTCACCATTTTGCTACCGAGCAGTGACAGTAGCAAAGTGCGACTCCAGCGCCTTTAAACGTGGCGGCCGCTTGAAGGTGATATGAGAAAATTTTCCATCTCCGTAGGAGTGCTAGATTTCAGCTATGACAATATGAAAGCTTTTATATCACTTAGTGTATTGACGCTTGGCTGCAGTGTGCTTTGGGTACCTCGAAAATTTCTTCAGTGCATCCATATTTTCCCAGTAAGATGAATACATCATTTCATCTCTTGTTCTAAGTGGCTAACGACCCCGTTCACCCGTTGTCAATTATCCTTGCTACCTCACAATCACTTTTATTCAATCAGCGTGCAACGGTATGTTATGCTGCCGTACTATTCGTTATGCTACCGGACTATTCTCCGCTAACTTCTACCAGCGGTTCACCTGAACGCAAAATTTCTAGGGCTGTTGGCAAAACAGAACTTAAAATTTCTCTCAGCCGAGCATTTGAGGTGTTGCCACAAGTTAACCAAATGATTTGGGGTGGTGCTCCAAGCCGATCAACTAGATCAACAAAATCTCTATCTTTAGTCATAAAGATAACGCCTTGAGATTTTGCGGCTTCAAAGATTTCAAGATCCTCGGCATCACGTAGACCCAGATCTCGAAGTGCTGCTGCTGTCACTTCAAAATTATTCGTTACCCAAGTCGCTATCACTGGTGAAAGATGCGCATCAATCCAGATAGTTGTCATGCGACCAATACAGGGTGATTTAGCTTACGTGCTGCATAAACTAGTGATGCTTGTATGTCTTCCATTTCTAAGTCTGGCAGGTCTTCTAGAATTTCTTCAGCACTCAATCCTGCCGCAAACAAATCCAGAACATCGGAGACTCGAATCCGCATACCACGAATACAAGGACGACCACCGCATTGCCTTGGATTAACTGTGATTCTTTCAAGTAATTCTGACATTTCAAAAACCTCAATGATTAAATTCTGAATCACCTAAAACTGCGCTCATTCATCTCTTCAAAAAACAATTCCTCACTTTGGTTAGCCATACGTAATACAATTCGATCTTGTAAAATCCTTGAGTTAAAATTTTTGCGGACCTCCTCATCAATTCGACCGAATACCTCTATAAAAGTAGAGAGGGCGTCCCATCTACAGAAGCCACCTGACCTTCCTCCAACTCAGGTGCGCTACTGAATAAACCAAACTCAGCTTGTCACTACCAGGAGGTGAACCAAGGTTAAGACAAGCTGA
>JAAHIA010000572.1 GCA_010671975.1 Leptolyngbya sp. SIO4C1
CCCCGCTTGCGCCCGTTGATGCCCCGACCATCGGCCAGGTTCAGGATCGGAGTCCGCTTTCAATTCTAATCAGCTTGGCAATTTTGCGAGAGAAGAAGAGTGAGCTCAGCGCAATGCCGACAATTACGCCGATTGCCAGGTTGTGCGTGATGATGGTGGTCAGCACGGTGACGACCATTACCACGGTTTCACTTTTAGGCATGCGTCGAATATTGACAACTGAGGCCCAGCTAAAGGTGCTGATAGAGACCATAATCATCACGGCCACTAGCGCCGCCATCGGGATTTGTTCGACCCACGGCCCCATCGCCAAAATGAAGAACAGCAGCAAAATGCCTGCGCTCAGGGTCGACAGCCGCTGCCGTCCGCCGGATTTAATATTGATGACCGATTGACCAATCATGGCGCAGCCGGCCATGCCTCCAAAAAAGCCGGTCACAATATTGGCAACGCCCTGACCTCTGGCCTCCTGATTTTTGTCGCTGTGGCTATCGGTCATATCGTCAATCACCGACGCCGTCAAAAAAGATTCAAGCAGCCCCACTGCCGACATCGTCAGCGCAGTGGGCAAGATGATGCTCAGCGTTGCCCAGTTAAAAGGAACCTGAGGAATACGCAGCGTTGGTAGGCTGGTTGGCAGCTCGCCCATATCTCCCACCGTAGGCAGCTCCATCCCCATTAGCAGCGCGATCGCAGTCAGCACCACGATGGCAATCAGCGGCGAGGGCACGAGCGTAGTCAGTCGCGGCAGCAGGTAGATAATGCCAAGACCACCGGCCACCATGGCATACATCGTCAGTCCCTGACCGGCAAACTGAGGCAGCTGAGCCATAAAAATGAGAATGGCCAGCGCGTTGACAAATCCAATTAGCACGGCGCGCGGCACATATTTCATCTGACGACCCACTTTGAGATAGCCCCAGAGAATTTGCAAAAGCCCGGTCAGCAGCGTAGCGGCAAACAGATATTCGAGACCGTAGTTTCTGACCAGCTCAATCATCAGCAGCGCCATTGCCCCGGTTGCCGCTGACACCATGCCCGGCCGACCACCTAAAAACGCAATCGTTACCGCCATCGTAAAGGAGGCATAGAGCCCTACTTTCGGATCAACGCCGGCGATGATAGAAAATGCGATTGCTTCTGGAATCAGTGCTAAGGCAACTACAATGCCTGCCAGCAGGTCGGCTCGTACATTAGAAAACCACTGCTGTTTGACTGATTTGAAGCTCAAATATACCACGATGTTCTACGCGAAAGAGTGATGAGAATAATTGCCTATTTATCTAGGTTATTAAGAAAAGTTACTATTCGCAAATGCGAGAGTCGCGTCCCTAGCATAGGTCAACGATTCGTGGGTTCTTTTAGAGAGTGGAATCGTGGGTTCCTGCAGGGAGTAGAACCGTTGGTTCTTTCAGAGAGTAGAACCGCTGGTTTTCTAGGGGAGTAGAACCGCTAGTTTTCTAGGGGGGTAGAACCGCTAATTTTCTAGGGGGGTAGAACCAACGGTTCTGTGGGAGAGTAAGGAAAAACTAAGGCTTAAATGCTTCGATACTGTCTGCGGCGGCTGCTGCTGGCGATTCCTACGCTATTGGCAATTAGCGTTGTCATTTTTATTTTGCTAGCGATCGCACCGGGCAATCCGCTCGGCGAGCTCGCTAACAATCCAGCCGTCACGCCCGAAGTACGCGAAAACTTAAAGCGATCGCTGGGGCTCGATGCGCCTGTTCATGTGCGCTATTTCAAATGGCTGTGGTCGCTGGCTCGGGGCAACTTAGGCTACTCTTTTAACAGCCGTAGCTCGGTCAATGAGCTAATTTGGCAGCGCTTACCAACCACGCTTTGGGTAATTGGGCTAGGCTATTTACTCAGTCTGCTGCTAGCAATTCCGCTGGGCGTTCTCTCAGCTATCAAGCGGCGCAGCTGGATCGATCGGCTGGTCACGACGCTGGCGTTTATGGGATTTTCGCTGCCAACGTTCTTTACCGGGCTAATCTTTATCTTGGTATTTAGCGTGCAGCTTGGCTGGCTGCCGTTTATCTACAGCAGCACGCTAGAGGTGCGCAGCTGGAGCGATTTTGGGCAGCTGGTGCGACAGTCGATTATGCCAGTTTGCGTGCTGGCGCTGTTTCAAATGGCTGTCCTGATGCGCTTCATGCGAGCCTCGGTGCTAGAAGAGCTGCCCCAGGGCTACGTGCAGACGGCCTATGCCAAAGGCGTCGCGCAGCCTCGCGTGATCGCCATTCACATTTTGCGCAACGCGGCAATTCCGGTGGTGACGATGGTCGCATTGGATATTCCTAGCCTCTGCACGGGGTCGCTGGTTGTAGAGCAAGTGTTTCGGATTCCGGGTATTGGCGCGCTGCTCGTCGATGCTATCAACCGCAGCGATACGCCGGTGGTGATGGCCATTTCGTTTATCTATGCAGTGCTGGTTGTTTTGTTTAATTTAATCGCCGATTTGCTCTATGCGTGGCTTGACCCGAGGGTGCGACTATGAAGCTGCAGCGTCAGCGCTCTTATCCTCATCTGACAACGCTGCTCAGCGCTGGAATATTAGGACTCATTGTGCTTGCCGTCACCCTTGGGCCGCTACTCTATCCCGTCTCTGCTCAAGCTATCGACTTTAGCCAGTCAGGGCTGCCGCCCAGCTGGCAGCATCCTTTTGGCACCAACGATTT
>JAAHIA010000573.1 GCA_010671975.1 Leptolyngbya sp. SIO4C1
ATGACAGCCATTAGTAAACTGCTGCCATGCCTGTAGCAGCACCCGCTCGCGCTGATTTAGGTGCAACGCCTTTGATCATCGAGGCTGAAGCCGAACGAGGACAAGCAGAGGGCACTATTCGTGTCCGTAATACTGGTAACGAGCTGCTACGAGTTCGGGTCTATGCTGAACCCTTTATCTATGATCGCGACCAAGGGTTTCAAACGGTATCTGAAATTCCAAATGATCTAGCACCTTATCTCATATTCTCACCTCGAGAGTTTGAAATTCAGCCGCGCTCAGAGCGTCGCGTACGACTGGCAATCCGCCTAGCCCCTAGTCTGCCTGATGGCGAATATCGCACCGTTGTCTTCTCTGAAACGCTAGCCGAATCAGATGGCGACTCAGGTGTTGGTCTGCTGACTCGAGTAGGAACAACGGTATATGTGCGCAAGGGAGAGCTCTCTCCAGATCTAGCGGTTGATCAGGCACAGTTTGATGTCGAAACCAACCAGATTGAGCTGCTGGTGCGCAATATTGGGACTGCCTCAGTGCTACCAGAAATTGACTGGACGCTATCGCAGCAAGGAAACCAGATTTACGGTCGAACTTTTCCATTCGGTACAGTTTTGGCTGATAGCGAACGCCTCGTACCTATTTTTATTCCTTCCGAAGAACAAGGACCGCTGGCATCGGGTGAGTACCAGCTGACGGGTAAACTGACATGGGGAGAAGGTGACCGCCAGCAGGTAGCGCCGTTTAGTACCACAGTTATTGTGCCTTAATTTACCAGCGTTCTAGCCAAGCGCTTTGCTCATAACCTTTATTCTTTAAACCTATGTTTTCTCTCTTCTTGTGGCAGGCAGTTCCTAGCTTGACACAGGTTGATGTTCCTGTGATTCTTGCAGAGATGCCTCATGCATCTCTAGCCGCTGAACCTCAGAATCTAGAAGGAGTAAAGTATTCTTTTCTGCCTGGGCCAGAGCTGAGCGTCTTTGTTGCTGGCGTTATTGTCAACGATCGCGAGATTCTAACAAGCGCTCTAATCAGAGGGCAGGGAAGCGATTATCAAGAACAGCAGCTAGATAGATGGAAAGTTCCTTATGAGATTGTCGTTGAGGTCTTAAACCTAGAAACAGAAGTTTTAGATAACGGTAATTTGAGGCTGAGTTCGCCCGGACTTATGACAGAAATTGATTTGGATGAGCTAGAGACCGATCCAGAGTTAGGTTTAGTTTTCTCAGTTCAAGAGCTGCGATCGCAGTTTCAGCTTGAAGTTGAGTTTGATTTAGAGTTCTACGCGCTGCGTCTGACAGTGCCCTGGCTGGATGCCTTCAATCAGGTCAATCAAGAAAGCGAAATTTACACATCGGGACTGTCTCAGGTTTCTCCAGCCCCCTTTTCAGTTGCAGCTACTGAGCAGCAACTCAGATACAGCAGCGGTGCCAACAGCGATGTTTTAAGGAGCGAGTTTTCTGCTGTCGGCAGTCTATTAGGCGGCAGCTGGTTTATGCAAGTTGAGCAGCCTACAGCCTTTAGCCTTAGTGATACTCGGCTATCAGACCTGCAGCTCCGCTGGCAGAGCGACCCTGCAGACTATATCTTAGGATCGCAGCCCTCATTTTGGCCTACTGAACAATCTGGCGACTACTGGGGCTTCACCACCATTCAGCGCAGCGGCTTTACGCCTCAGCAGCAGCTATATGGACTGCCCGATCCGCGCAGACGCCTGTACGCCGAGGAAACGAACCGTACCGTTGTGGGTGAAGCAAATCCGGGTGATCGTGTCAGACTCGTACTAGGATTTAGCGGTCCTCCAATTGCAGAAGCAATTGTCGATGCCAGTGGTGTTTACCGATTTGAATCAGTACCGATTCAGACTCGATTGGGCAATGGCAGCTACAATATTCTGGTCTATCCCAATGGCGATCTTGGCGCTCAGCCAGACATTCAGACCGCGACCTTTTCGGCTCTTCCGGGTCAGCTGCCTGAAGGCGCATCGGCTTTTGTCTTTTCAGCTGGCGCAAGACGACAAACTACGGCTAACTCTCTGGTTGGTGAATTCTCTGGCTTTGAGGTCAGTCTCTCCCAGCGCTGGGGACTCTCAGAATCGCTTACGCTTGGTGCGGGTGCGCTCTACGATGATGCTATGCGCGGCCTCCTTGACATTTATTATCAGCCACAGAATTTTCCTTTACGTGCTGCCATCTCAACCATTGCAGATCTAGATGGTTCAGATTGGGACGTCAATGCCGATGTGCTTTTTCAGCCATCTGATAGTTTTTCGGCTCAGCTAATCAGCGATCGCTTTTCTACTCGACTGAGCACCAACTGGCAGCTCTCGCCTGAGCTCAGCCTGCTCGGCAGCTGGAACAGCAAAACGGAGCCTCGCTTGGGGGTCCAATTTGCATCAGCTGGTCAAACGACTTCTACCTTTGCAAGATTGAGCGTCGACACTGACTTAAATTTGTATTGGAACCTGTCTCAGCGGCTAGATCAGTTCAGCCTGCGGTCGAATGGGAATGATGTCAGTACGCAATCAAAGCTCACCTACTATCTCAACCCAGACGGACTTAACCAGGGACACAGTTTCTCAGTCAAATACGATACCCAAGATCGCTTAGAAGCAGGGCTAACCAGCTTGCTCTGGAGCTATCGCGCTCCAGAAAGAACGGTAGATAATCGACCCCTTTGGGAGG
>JAAHIA010000574.1 GCA_010671975.1 Leptolyngbya sp. SIO4C1
AGCTCTAGCCTGACGCTCGGATACTGCTTTAGATAGGCACAGACAATCGGCGCAATATGACGCTGCCCAAAGGCCACTGGCATACCGACTTTCAAGAGCCCGCGTGGAACATCTTTGCCCTCCATAATAGATAGGTTAGCTTCTTCTACATCTTGTAAGATGCGCACTGCCTTGTCATAGTATTTTCGCCCTTCAGATGTCAGAGTTATGCTACGCGTGGACCGATTGAGCACCCGAACATTTAGCATGGCTTCAAGCCGATTCACTTGGCGAGTGACTGACGAAACTGCTACCCCCAACTGTCGGGCCGCTTCTGAAAAGCCACCGGTTTCTACCACTTTCACAAAAGCACGCATTGCTGAAAATTGATCCATGGGTTGATCCGACCTCCTGCTTTTGCGAAAAACGCAAAGCTGTTTAGCACAGCTACCGTATTATCATTCTTAAAGAATAGAGCTATTGTAAAGCTGTTGGTGCTAAACAGCTTTATGAAACGAGTTCCATTGATGAGCCTAAATCGTTTTGAGGCTTTCAGCGATGGGGTATTTGCGATCGCAGCTACCCTGCTTGTGCTCGAGATAAAAACGCCAGAGTTATCTCAGGCTACCTCGCTCGAGGCCACGAAAAGCATGGCTTTGGTATTTCCCCATATCCTCAGCTATATGACTAGCTTTATTGTGATTGGAGTGATTTGGGTCAACCACCACGTGCTGTTTCATCTGCTGAAGCAAGTTGATCGAGCCGCTTTAGTGATCAATTTACTGTTACTGATGTGTGTCGCCTTTATCCCGTATCCCACAGCGCTGATGGGCGAATTTGGAGCATCCCTCCCAGTCGTTGTTTTCTATGGACTATCTTTGGCCATGACGGGCTTAATCTACAATTCTCTCTGGTTTTATATCATTCGCCAGCATATTAAAAATCAGCAATCGCTTGAGCAGTCAGCCATTCGCCAAGCAACTATCTGGAGTATGGGATACCCAATCGCCTATTTGATTGCCACCAGTTTGGCGTTCGCTAGTATTGGCCTGAGCATTACGCTCTATATTTTGATTCCACTGTTCTATCTTTTTCCTGGGATCATTGATAGGCAGCTGATTGAAAAGGCGAAGCTCTAATAATTCTTTTCTTACAGATATTTCTCATACCTAGCTAAAATTTATTTGGATGTGAGAACAATCATAAGACTGATTGGCACAGTTGGGTGAGACCCCTAGGACTGTACTTTGTTTGGGTAACTATCATTATCTAAATTGAACGCAAGTCTGAGGCCATGACTAGCCACTGCACAGAGTATAATCTCAGTCTGTGGTCTCAGTGAAAGAAACATACTTTCTATCAAACACCTCTCTAATTCAGCAGCAGCTACGAAGGCTTTACAGAGCTCAACCGGTGTCCTTAGGCAAAGAGAACAAAAGCAGTATGGAAAGCAGCATGGTTACATCTAGCAAGTTAGGCGAAGAAACATATCAAAAGAAAGTGCGGCTCTATGGGCAGCCTGACTCAGCCGCAGCCTATGAGATCCGCGATTTTCTCAAGCGCAGCGTGGTTGAATTCGATTGGATTGCGCTCACCTGTGACACAGACTGTTTCGAGCATCTTGGACTCCCAGCCCTCAACGATATTCGGCTGCCAGTCGTCGAGTTCCCCAGCGGTGCCCAGCTTTTTTCTCCGACTATCAAAGAAATTGCTCAGAATTTAGGCTGGGTGACTCAGCCCAGATTTAAAGAATACGATCTATCAATTTATGGGGCAGGGCCAGCTGGCTTGAGTGCTGCTGTTTATGCGGCTTCGGAGGGCTTAAAGACGGTTCTCATTGAACGTCATGCAGTGGGTGGTCAGGCTGGCACAAGCTCTCTTATCGAAAACTACATGGGGTTTCCAGAAGGTATCAGTGGTGCCGATCTAGCAGAAAGAGCGCGGCAGCAGGCCGTAAAGTTTGGTATTGAAATTTTGCTACTGCGTGAGGGCGTTAAAGCAAAATTTGAAAATAATCGCATCTATGTGGATATGGCGGACGGTTCCAAAATGATTGCGCAGGCTAATATCTGCGCTACCGGTGTAGAATATCGGCGGCTTAATCTACCTGATGAGGAACGGTTTCTTAAAGTCGGGCTGTTCTATGGCGCAGGCGCTAGCGAGGCTCCTATGTGCAAAGGCGAACATGTGTTTATCGTCGGAGGAGGTAACTCTGCAGGTCAGGCTGCGATGTATTTTTCTCGATACGCCAGCAAAGTAACGCTGCTGGTGCGGGGAGACACTCTGTCAACCAGCCTCTCACGCTATTTACTAGATCGCATTACCCATTCAAGTAATATTGAAGTACTCTATCAGCGCAAAGTGACTAGGTTAGAAGGCGACGCGTCTCTGCGTCAAATCGAAATCACACATTTGCGAGATAAGTCAGTACAGAAGATAGAGACTCGCAGATTATTTGTCTGTATTGGCGGCGCACCAAACACCGAATGGGCAAAAGATACCAACATTATTCGCGATCAGGCTGGTTACTTAGTCACTGGGCCTGATTTACTTCAAAACGGACGTCACCCCGAGTGCTGGACGCTTGATCGCGATCCCTTTTTCTTAGAAACCAGCGTGCCTGGATCATTTGCAGCTGGAGATGTGCGGCACAGCTCTGTCAAACGGGTAGCTTCACCTGCGGCTGAAGCTACCCGTT
>JAAHIA010000575.1 GCA_010671975.1 Leptolyngbya sp. SIO4C1
AATTCAAGATTGCCACTTCAAACACAGTCGTAAGCACTTAAGCATGGAGCCCTCAAATGTTTAACAGCTGGTCAGCCTTGTTTCACACCCTCATCGTCGGTAGCCTGTCATACCTTGCCTTGGTAGTCATGCTGCGGTTTTCGGGTAAGCGCACCCTTTCCAAGTGGAATGCGTTTGACTTTATTGTCACCATTGCCTATGGCTCGATCTTGGCAACCATGCTGCTATCAACCAGTACCTCTTTGACACAGGGTATTTTAGGGTTTGGGCTGCTGATTCTGTTTCAGTTTGGCATCACCTGGCTTGCCGTGCGCTCCTCAATCATCCAAAGCTGGATCAAGAGTCAGCCGGCGCTGCTGCTGTACAGAGGCCAGTTTCAAAATCACATATTGCGCTATGAGCGAGTCACCGAAGGAGAAGTTCGCTCTGCTATCCGCAATCAGGGATATGGATCACTAGAGGAGATAGAAGCCGTCGTGATTGAGACCGACGGCAGCTTTAGCGTCATTCCGCAGATTGGCGATGCGGCTTCTGCCATGAAAGATGTCAGAGGTTACCCAGACAGTCGCGAATCAGCGCCAGTCTAGCGCCGCAGCGGCAGCTATCGTCGCCCTTGCCCAAATAAAATCTGCTTTGATTCCTTGCTCACGGTGTTAGAGGTATTGATCTCTTTGGCTTTCTCATAGGCTTGGATAACAGCGGGACGCGCCTGCATTGTTGCAAACCAGCGTTTAATATTCGTAAACTCATCCAGATTTTGTCCCTGGCGCTCATGTGGCACAATCCACGGATAGATTGCCATATCAGCAATTGAATAGTCACCCACAACAAACTCACGGCCATCGAGCTGCTGATCTAGCACGCCGTAGAGCCGCTCAGTCTCTTTCACATAGCGATTGATAGCATAGGAAATTTTCTCAGGCGCATATTGCGAGAAGTGGTGATTTTGCCCCAGCATTGGCCCGAGTCCGCCCATTTGCCAGAACAACCATTGCATCGTCTCAGTGCGCTTCCTAATATCCGCTGACAGAAATTGGTCTGTTTTTTCAGCTAGATATTGCAGAATAGCGCCAGATTCAAACACGCTGATGGGCTCACCGCCGCCCGCTGGAGCAGGATCGACAATGGCAGGAATGCGATTATTGGGCGAAATTTTGAGAAATTCCGGCTGAAACTGCTCGCCCTTGCCAATATTGACAGGGTGAATACGGTAGGGTAGCCCAGCTTCTTCTAGAAAAATCGTAATCTTGTGGCCGTTGGGGGTGGTCCAGTAGTAGAGCTCAATCATGTTGTTCTATTGTTCAAATATGTTGGACAATGATAGCGTATCAGCCTGCTGCTTTGCTGTCGTCTGCCTTACGATTTAGCGACGATTGCAGTCACAATGCGAAAATGAAGCTGACGCATTTGGATAGAGCGCATGACAGACGCTAACTCGATGCTTGGCGCGGGGGCGGTAGACGACGCGATCGCAAAAGGCATTGACCTCGATGGCACGCCAATTCCGCCGAATAAGCTTGAACTCTACCGCACCGTGATGGCCAAAGAAGCCGGGCGGCAGCGCAGCGGCGTGACCAACACAATGCGATCGCGCATTGTGCGCATTGGTGCCAAGCATTTTGCTCAGGCTGAGCTTGAGCAGATGCTAGAGTTCGCTAATTTCGCGCCGCTCAAAGCAAAAGAGATTGCGTTTTATTACGGAGCTAAAGAATAGCTGCTATTCCTACCGTAGACCTCAGACAAGCTGTGCTCAGGCGCTGGCAGCCTTTCTTCAGGGATAGTTGCTGTTCGTCGCTGGGCGCAGTTTGATGCAGGTTAGAAACGGCTGCGGATAGTTTAGGTTAAGGTTAGGTTAAGAGGCCGGTTGAATAGGTGACTTCTGTCGGTATCGGCCCTGTCTCTGGGCTTAATAGGCTCAGAAGCTAACTAGATAAGTAAATATCTTGCTTCGTTGGTCGATAGGATTAGTAATTATGAATGCTTACGATAAAAACCAATTTTTATGCCCTAAAAGTGCTTATTATGGCGAATTTACGCCCAAGCATTTAGTTTTTAACGCAAACTTGCAGGAGTTTTCCCAGCGGGTAGGCTACATCAGCTCGCTAGAAACGGGGGGTAAGCTAGCCCCTGAAGAAGCCTATCAGCAGGTTAAGCAGCTTTGGAAACAGCTCAAGCGCAGCTACAAGACGCTCGAGCTAGAGTCTTAGCAAATCTATCAGCGTACTGATTGCCCGTCTAGGCAGCTTTCAGGCCATAAATCACCCTTTTGGCAGTGTTTGAAACGAATAGGGCAGTTAAGGATAAAAAGGCCCTTTAGTTTCCCTGATTTTCTTTTCTAAATGAAATTTCAGGTCTGTGTCGGCCATGAGACTGCTGCTTTGGATGAGTGTGCTGCTAGCGTCTGTCTGGGCAGCTCACTGGGGCTCTGATCAGCTAGCCGTACCGTTGGCAAAGCTGAGACGTCAGTGGGGCCTCTCAGAAGCAGCCGGTGCTGCCTTCGTGGCGCTGGCGACAGCTAGCCCTGAGATTGGCACGAATGCGGCCAGCGCGCTGCAGGGATTCTCAGACATCGGACTCGGTAACCTGCTGGGCAGCAACATTATTTCTATTCCAGCGATTGTCACTGTGGCCTACTGGGCTTCGCGATCGCAGCGCCCGCAACGCAGCGACGTGC
>JAAHIA010000576.1 GCA_010671975.1 Leptolyngbya sp. SIO4C1
ATATGCCCTTGGTAAATGACGTTGGCATAGCCGACCGCTTGTGGTGACGTTGATATCGAGAGCAAAGCAAAGCGACGCCCAAATAAGGCGTGCATTGGATCGGTAACCTCTATTTCGGTCAGGCCTTCGGTTGGGTTCTTGAGGGGGGTATTAACTAATGGGCTCGTTAGCCTTGTTTCAGCGCTATGCAGCGTCCGATCAGTTCACTCAGCAGTCTGCCCAGGCTTTAGATTATTAGGCGACAGTGTGGTAGTAGTCAGCCGCGCCATCACAATAGGCTGAAAGGACAATCAAAGCCGTTTTGCGTAGTTTGGTCAATGGCAAAGCCCAAGCCTATTCAGTTTCGTGCTCAGGTGTCGCCTGAAGTGGATGTGTTAGTGCGTGCGATCGCGCCCCTCAAAAACCCGGCGGATAATGATGGTAAGGAATGGATTATCAGCGATATTGCTACTGAAGCGCTGATTGAGTGGCTACGCAAGCCGGAAAATCGACAGCTGATTGAGGATCACAATTTAATCAAGGCTCTGGAGCAGCGTGGACTTTTGTTTAAGCTTTAGGCATCCGATATCTGGGCTGTTGAGCTGTTGAGTAAGGGGCAAGGGCTTGACCGTAGAAAATCTTTTGAATGCTCGTCTTCTTGGGTCAGTCCAATCCCTGTGCCACATCCCCCAAATATTTTTGAACAAATGCCTCGGCTGCTTCTGAGTTGAGGGTTCGCAGGGCTTTAACGATATCCACTAAGGTCTCGGCGGTGGGATCACGAAGCTCATGCACCCAGCGATAGACATTGGTACGCTCGATGTCCAGCGTTGCCGCAAGGCTGTATTGACTGATGTTGTAGGTCTCTAGAACCTGCTTGAGGACTCGTCCAGCTTTTCCCATGATCCTCATCGTGTCAGAGGATCGTAGGCTATAAAAGTATACCTAGTAGTTGACGTATACCTAATAGGCAACTAAATTAAAAGCGTGAACCATTAGGTGTACATTTTATGCAAGTCAGGAATTTTGTGCCCTCATCCAGTGCTTCGATCTCCACAGAGACATCTCTGCAGCTCTACTCGGCTCCAAAAGCTGATCGCGAGCCGGTCAAGATTGTTGTGATTGGCTCGAAAACGGGGGTAAACACGATTGTTTATGCGCTGCATCAGCGGCGATTTGCTGAGGTACCTGAATGGACAGACTTCTTACCAGTCCCTGAAGATGTCAGTGGGCTAACACTACAAGCAGGTGAAGTGATGAAGGTATTGGTCAAGTATTTGCCTATTCTTTAGATGACATCGGCATTGACCACGACCACTCCCGCCAGCCCACCGATGATGTTGTAGGACACCTGTGCCTGAAGAAGCCGGTCAACCAGGCGAACAGGGGTTTGGCTTCAAAGCGCAGCAGACTGCCTGCAACGGCAAATGGCCCCATCAGCCCGGTGAGCAGTATGGAGATTTCCAGGATGTTGGTGAAGGCCCACTGCAAGGTCAGCAGCACGTATTTTTTCCCCACCATGCCTTCGCACTGGCTGAGCTGGGCGCTGATTTCGCTAGCAACGGCGCTGCGGGACGTGGCGGACTGGACGGCATCGCGCAGTTTGACATCCAGCAGGGTGATTTCGAGCACTTGGTCGGAGAGGGTGTGGATGACGCTGCACAGGCTGACGGTGGAAATGGCCAGCAGGTGGGCGTTGTTGGCCAGCAGGCAGACGACGATGATGGGCCAGATCAGGTTTTGCAGGGGACGGGTGAGGTCACCTTCGACGATGAGTTGTCGTCCAAACTGGACGAAGAAGAAGATCAGGGCACCTGTGGCGAAGATGGCGGCGGTCTGGTTGATGGCGACGTAGAGAGCGGTATTGAAGATGGTCAGCCACTGCTGATCCCAGGATTGGGCGATGCTTTGGGAGGTGTCGAGCCCTTGCTGGAGGATCTGGGTTGCGCCTGTGATGGCGAGGCAGGGGAGGGATGGAGAGGTCATAGGGGTGTTTCTCCCCTGGAGAGGCTGCGCCAACGCAGAGCGAGGTTGAGGACTATCACCTCAGGATAGGGAGCGGATATGACTGCGAGATGGAAAATATAGTTGAAGTTTATGGCTGTAGAATCAAGACTGGCTGAGCTAGCGGTGGAATGCAGCGGCGGCAAGTCACCTCGAACTCAGCATCAGGGGCTTTCGTCCGTCCGCTGCCATGAAGTGTAATAGATCAAACTTGACCTGACAGAAGAGGGCTATCTGACACTGAGATGTTTGTCAGATTGTGTTCGTTTTTTATCACCCTTGTCTACGTATTCGTCTAGCTGCTTCTCCTGTGCTAGATGCACACTGTCGATGAAGGTCGCTATCGGCGTCTTGCCGTAGCAGTATCGACCCGAATGCGGCCTCTCCCAGTTGTAGTATTCTATCCATTCATCCACATCTTTTTGCAATTCTTCGAGACTTTGATACACCTTTTTACGAAACGCTACCTGATAGAACTCTTCTAGAATCGTGCGGTGAAAGCGCTCACAGATGCCGTTAGTCTGCGGTGAACGCGCTTTGGTGCGGGTATGGTCGATGTCCTCAATCGCTAGATACAGCTGATACTCATGATGCTCGATGTTGCCACAGTATTCGGTGCCTCGGTCGGTTAGAATCCTCAGCAAGGGCACACTCTGTTCCTCATAAAACGGCACGACTCGGTCGTT
>JAAHIA010000577.1 GCA_010671975.1 Leptolyngbya sp. SIO4C1
TCTGACTGTCAGCTTAATCGATCAGGCCGCTGAGCAGCTGAGTCCTAACCAGCCGCCCAACGCTTTCTACGTCTGGCGATACAAAGGCACCGATGAGCTTTTGTTCCTGGGCGACAGCGAAAGTGCTGTGCAGTCTTTCTTAACGGCTGCAGACTGGGCAGAGCAGTCCTCGCACCCCAATAAGGAGCTAATTGCCGAGCGCTCTCGCCAAACTGCGCAGAGCCTGCAGCGTAACCCAGCCAGTAAACGGGCTCAGATCAACGCCTGGAGCAGCATACTCGTCAATGCACTGAACGACAGCATTCGCCAGCGAGCAGTTCGAGAAATTGAGCGGCTTGGCGGTACGGTCAAGTTACAAAATAGCGGAGCTATTAGCATCGAGTATCCTGCTGAAAGCTGAATCTACTGGGGTTTCTATGTAGTATTTGCTACATAGTCTATCAGCACTTGGCGGTGCGGTTGCAGTACTGTGTCCAGCTCAGGAAAATATTTTGGTGAAAGCACCAGCATCTCAAAAAAATTAGACAGGGCAATATTTTCGGCGCGAGGCAAAAAATCTTTTGGCGTAGGTCCATCAACGTGGCGACTCAATGAACCAAACCCAAGGCGATGATTGCGAATTTGACGCACGGGTGAATTTTTAAGCCACTGATTAAAGCTAGGCGCCTTGTCCATGCTCCGCTTTAGTTCTTCAAGCAAATCTTGCGGTAGGTCTAAAGGTTGGCCGACAGAAGCACTATATTGGCTGAGTAGCCAAGCCTGGGTTAAGTATTGCTCTCTTTTATCAACCTCTATCCATGCTTGAATAGCAGCTTTGGCAGGGCTTCGCGATAGCAAGTCTACCTTTTCAGGAGAGACAGTTGATGTCTGAATGAGTTCAAACATGGCATCAAAAAGACTGCTATCGAGTTTTGACCAGTCTGATTGAGCAAGCTTCAAATCATTTTGCCACCATTTAATGGTGCCTCTAACCTGATACAAATAGTCTTCTAATGTGTGATCCTTGGTATCAGCTAATAAGGCTGTAGCCAGCTGTTCTGACTGCTTAAGTAAATCGGCATAGATAGGTTCAAACTGAGGCAGCTGCCAAAACGAACTGGTGATTAGAATTGGATGCCGCAAGATTTCGATACTCCAAGCTTTCAAAGCATATTCGACCTCGCCTCGCTGCCATAGACTTAGTCCCAAACCAAAGAAAATTCCACGCTTAGCTGGCACTAGCTGAGCAGACCGCATAAAGGCGTAAACCCCTTCTTCAGGCGAAGATAGCTGCTGTAACCATCCAAGATTTGAATAGCCAAACTCTTGATCAGGCGCAATTTGAAGTCCTGTTTGAAACCAGCGAATAGCAGAGCTGAAATCTGAAACTGCAGTTTGCTGAGAAGCCAGCTCTCCCAAATTCCACCCTAGCTGATATGGATAATAGGGTTCCCAGGGCGTAGTGCTGTGAGCTTTGGTTAGCTTCTGTATAAAATTATCAAAGTCGCCTTGATATAAAGCATGGAATCCTTTTTCTGAAAGCTGCCAAGATCTATGAACAGGGAGAGTAAACCAGATATTTAAAGCGAGTAGAAAGCTGATAAAAGCAATGACAGCTGGCTGAGCCTTCCGGCCATTTCTTTGGGGCTTATCGCCTTCAAACACCTGGTAGAAGGTAGCAGCTAAAGCAGCAACAAAGATCACGATTGTAAAAGCAATACATAGATTATCAATTTGATAGTCCGTAATGCTATAGAGCCCATAGCTCAAGAGACCGCCATAAAGGCCACCAGTCAGAACGCTGGGCAGCGGAGAACGCTGAGCGGCCGAAATCTTCCAGTAGCGCCAGCCTAATCTCAGCAACAGCGCACCTGTAAGTATGGGCAATAGAATTCCTAAAAAGCCCATCTCTGCCCATAGCTGAGCAGGTGTACTGTGCAACTGATAGACCAGCTCTGCTTCACGCCCAGCCCAAAAAGGGCGGTAACGCTGATAGCTCAATGGCACGCTGCCAATCCCAACCCCGGCTATGGGATGAGCAAGCCCCATCCTCCAGCCAGCTGCATTGGTGATGAGACGATAGGCTATTGCCTCACTAGGTTGACCAGATAGCAGCGTTTGGCTCAGCGATCGCACGCGCTGATTGCTCAAAACCAATACAGCAATCGAGATGAGCAGAAAAGTTAAAGACGGCCATTTCCAGAAACCTGCTTTGCCTCGCCTAAAGATCATAAATACAGCGCTTACAGCAAACCAGACAAAGAAGCTAATAAAGCCACCTCGAGAGTATGTCGTATAGAGATCTATGCATCCCAGTAAAAAAACTGAGCCCCAAAAGAATTGCTGCCATCCTTTTGTAGACAGGGCAAAGCTAAACAGAAGCGGCAATACAAGTATCAAATAGCCTGCTACATAGTTTTGATGGCCTATCGGAAACCAGTTTCTCAGACCAATCATCTGTAGATCAAACGAATATTCAATCCCATAGTTCTTCAGCAACTGCAGTCGGCTAATTTCTGGGATGGCTATCTCTGTGCTCCACAGGGTAAGGCTTTCTACTATAAATAAAGCTGATAAAATTCCTTGAAACAGAAGGAGCTTTCTTAGTTTTTCTTGTATTCCTTGGCGCAGCCAGGCGCAGAGAGCATAGAGTAAGCATAGAAG
>JAAHIA010000578.1 GCA_010671975.1 Leptolyngbya sp. SIO4C1
TCCGGCGTGGCGGGATACTTCATCTTCCGCCCCATGCCCGTGCCCAATTACGAGAACGGCCGAATCGACACGATCATGAAAAAAAAAGTAGCCGAAGGCAGAGACAACGACTAACCCGATGGCGGCGATGAACATTAGCAAATTCGGACTAATGCCACCGTCTGCGTCTAAAAACTTTTTGGGGACCCGTTTTGGAACTGTCAGGGGCTCTGTTGCCACTGACATCATAGTTTGCTCCATCACACTTATCTGGGTAGTATACGCTACCGAGCGATAATAATAAAGTTTTGTGACGCTGTCTCATCTAATACTGATGCCAGCTTGAAGCTCTGTAAATATTCGTAGCTAAATATTCATCGCGGTTTTCAGCCAAAATACCAGCCGCCGCTAGCCTCTGTAATCTCCGATCGGCATTATGAGAATGCGGGGCAGGGCAGCGGCACGGCCCTTGCAGACTGCCTCGCGAAGAAGCCTGGACATGATACTATCTTTGGGCTTCACTGATTTAAACAAAGCTTATGCAACTGCGCCATGCTCTGCGTCGGACCAAGATCGTCGCTACTATTGGGCCTGCTACTCAGGATCCTGCCACGCTGCGGGCGCTGATTGGTGCAGGCGCAACGACACTACGGCTCAATTTCTCTCACGGTAATCATGAAGACCATCAGCGGAATATCAAGCTGATTCGGCAGATTTCTTTTGAACTCAGCCAGCCAGTGGGCATCTTGCAAGACTTGCAGGGGCCGAAAATTCGGCTAGGTAAATTTGCCGATGGCGCTATTCAGCTAGCTCAAGGCGATCGGTTTACGCTGACTAGCCGAACTATTCCTGGATCGTCCTCTGCTAGCTCAGTCACCTATCAGCCGCTAGTAGAAGAGGTCCCCGTGGGCGCCACCATTCTACTAGACGACGGTCGCGTAGAAATGCGCGTACTTGATAAGGATATGGCAAACCGCGATTTGCACTGCGAAGTGGTGGTTGGCGGCAAGCTGTCTAATAGCAAAGGTGTCAACTTTCCCGGTGTTTACCTTTCTATTAAAGCGCTAACTGACAAGGATCGCGAAGATCTAGTGTTTGGTCTAAATCAGGGCGTTGACTGGGTGGCTCTGAGCTTTGTGCGCAATCCGCAAGACGTTTTAGAAATCAAGCAGCTGATTGCTGATGCTGGCAAGAATGTGCCCGTCATCGTCAAGATCGAGAAGCATGAAGCGATTGAGCAGATGGATGCCATTCTTTCGCTAGCAGATGGCGTGATGGTGGCTCGCGGCGATCTAGGCGTTGAGCTGCCGGCTGAAGAGGTTCCCATTCTGCAAAAGCGGCTAATTGCTACGGCCAATCGTCTAGGCATTCCGGTGATTACGGCTACTCAGATGCTCGATAGTATGGTCAATAACCCTCGGCCAACCCGAGCCGAGGTGTCTGATGTGGCCAACGCTATCCTAGATGGCACAGATGCGATCATGCTCTCGAATGAAACAGCCGTGGGTAATTTCCCAGTTGAGGCAGTGGCTACGATGGCTAAGATTGCACAGCGAACGGAGCAAGAGCATTTGGCGAGCGAAGCAAGCTTAGAAAATAGCCGCACCATTCCTAATGCGATTAGCCAAGCGGTGGGCCAAATTGCTTCACAGCTTAGAGCGGCTGCTATCATGACGCTGACTAAAACGGGGTCAACGGCGCGCAACGTTTCTAAATTTCGACCTAGAACGCCCATTTTGGCAGTGACGCCTCATGTTGAAGTTGCGAGGCGGCTGCAGGTTGTTTGGGGCGTTAAGCCGCTGCTAGTGGTCGATTTACCGTCAACCAGTCAAACGTTTCAATCGGCGGTTAACGTGGCGCAAGAGCAGCACTATCTGAGCGAAGGCGACCTAGTGGTGATGACGGCAGGAACGCTTCAAGGCGTGGCAGGTTCTACCGATTTAATCAAAGTTGAGTTAGTAACCGCTGTGCTCGGTCACGGTCGCGGAGTTGGCGAAGGCTCTGTCAGCGGTCGGGCTCGCGTGGCGAGTGCAGCCAAAGAAATTACGCATTTTAACGCGGGCGAAATTTTGGTTGTGCCAAGCACCAGCGCCGACTATGTGGATATGATTCGCCGGGCCGGCGGTATCGTCACCGAAGATGCTGACCTCACCGGACATGCAGCTGTGCTTGGGCTGAGGCTTGGCATCCCTGTGATTGTTGGGGTAGACAAGGCCACAGACGTGATTCGAGATGGCACCATCATTACGCTAGACGCTGGTCGCAGCGTGGTTTGCTCAGGGGCATTAAACATGCCCAGAGAGACGGCCCTGTCATTTTAGGCCTTGTCATTTTAGAAAGCTTACTTAGAAAGCTGACCCGGCAGTAGTCACTTCAGCGATTGTAAAAGGCAGCCGTACCTCGATAGATACGCTCAGCCTGCTCCTGCGAGAGTCGAGTAACGCCGGGCAGATGACTTTGCGGCGTCACCTGACGGGCGGAAAACCCGCTGCTGGTTAAATTCCCTTGCACACCGCTGCCTAGCCGGCTAAACGGCGGCACAAAGGCGTGACGCTCCGCGTCATAGGCAAGCACGCTGCCATCTTCAATGTTGTATATCCAACCGTGTAGTGAGAGATCGCCACGATATAGGCGCGAGTGAACCGCTGGATAGGTGCGAAGATTCTCAATCTGGGTCAAAACA